>NZ_JBNFOL010000011.1:0-107818 GCF_057364765.1 Brevibacterium sp. LAARM3_SD1
TAGACGAGTCACGACTGCGGTTTCCCCGGCAGGCTGATGGGCCGCGTCAGGGACTGCGGATCCTGGTCAAGGCTCGGGAGTCCATGACTCAGGAGAAGACCCGGACCATCAATGCGCTCACTGCGCTGTTGCGTACTCATGACCTTGGTATGGATGCGCGTCGGAAACTGTCGGTCGTCAAGATCCAGATGGTTGCGAAGTGGCGGGCCAGGAACGAGTCTGTGGCACTGGCCGAGGCCCGTCGGGAAGCCATTCGGTTAGCCAAGCGCGTCGTCGAACTCGAAGCGGAAATCAGGGACTACGCCATGCGGATCGAGGCGTTGGTCAAGGACAGTCCGGCTGCGGTGTTGTTGGACGAGCCGGGGATGGGGCCGATTACCGCGGCTGTGTTCTACCTGGCGTGGTCGCATCATGGGCGGGTGCGTTCGGAGGCTGCGTTCGCGAAGCTGGCGGGGGTCTGTCCGATACCGGCGTCGTCGGGGAATGTGGTGAGGTTCCGGCTGAACCGCAGTGGTGATCGGCGGTTGAATTCTGCGTTGTACATGGTGGCTATCACGCGGCTTTCTCACCATCAGCGGTCTCAGGCGTACATGGCTAAACGGCTCAGTGAGGGGAAGACGAAGAAGGAGACGATCCGGTGTATGAAGCGTCACGTGGCTCGTTCTGTGTATCGGATTCTCGAGGCCACGAAACCGATCGGCCACGCCGCTTGACAGACATAGAAGGATCCTGACGGCGGCCCAGCAACCTGGCGCAAGGTTGCTGGGCGCCATCAGGTAGTAATTATCAGCGGTTGAGGCGGGCCTTCCAGGCGGACATGACCTCGGGCGGGGTCGGTTTCGACACGAGGGACCCGACGAGGTAGCCGACCAGCGAGGCGATGAGGCCCAGGTAGATGGCCGATTCGGCGTAGATGCCGGAGACGATCATGACGACCACGGTGGTCACGGCGCCGAGGATCATTCCGGCCATCACGCCGACGATCGTGCCGCGCTTGAACACGAGACCGCCGAGGATCGGGATGAACAGGCCTGCCACCAGCAGGTTGTACGCCACGGTCAGCGCCTCGACCACGCTGGGCATGATCATCGCGAGCACCAGCGTGACGACGCCGAGCCCGATGAGATAGATGCGCGAGTCGCGCACCTCGTCACCGGTCTCGCGGACCAGCGACCGCACGAGCGTCGACTTCGCACCGGAGCCGGAGCCGGCAGCGCCCGACGCATTCGCCGAGGCGGCCGATCCACCCGTCGCTGCGCCGTCCGCAGCAACGCCGTCCGCCCCGGCTCCGTCAACCGCGGCACCCGAGCCCGCACCAACGTTGCCACCCGAATCAGGCACGATGTCCTTGCGGGCGAGGATCGGCTCGACGATGTCCTGACGGCACACGGTCGAGGCCGCCATGAGCGACCCCGACGCCGTCGACATCATCGCGGCCAGAGCAGCAGCGAGCACGATTCCGCCGAGCACCGGCGACATCGAGGCATCGACGACGGCGACGAACACATCGTCCTGAACCTCGATGCCGGGCACGATCTTCGTCGCGGCCATGCCGATGAGTGCTCCGGCCACGGCATAGAGCAGGCAGTAGACGCCGGCGGAGAAGCCGCCCCACCTGGCCACACCCGGGCTGCGGGCGGTGAACACGCGCTGCCAGATGTCCTGGCCGATGAGCAGGCCGAGGGTGTAGATGAGGATGTAGCCGAGGATCGCCTGCCAGCCGATGCCCACCGGTGAGGTGTGCGTTTCGGGCAGCGACGAGAACAGCTCGGAGAAGCCGCCGGATTTCGAGAGCACGAGCGGCAGCATGATGAGGAAGATGCCGATCGTCTGGATGAAGAACTGCACGAAGTCCGTCAGCGTGATCGACCACATGCCGCCGAGCATCGAATAGAGGATGACGATGCCGCCGCCGATGAGCACCGACAACACCTTGTTGAGGTCGAACAGGGCATGGAAGACCGTGGCGTAGGCGACCGTCGACGTCGTCGAGATCATCAGACCGTAGGCGGTCATGATCGCTCCGGACACGAATCGGGAACCCTTGCCGTAGCGGAGTTCGAGCATCTGCGAGACCGTGTAGATCTCGAGCTTCTGAATCTTCGGAGCGAAGAACAGTGAGAGCACGATGATGCCCAGACCGATCGACAGCACGAGCCACATTCCCGACAGCCCGGCGGTGTAGCCGAGACCCACACCGCCGATCGTCGACGCGCCGCCGAGGACGACGGCCGACATCGTGCCGGTGTACAGCAGCCCGCCGAGGCGACGGCCGGCGACGAGGAAGTCCTCCTGATTATGGGCCTTGAACCGGCCCCAGACTCCGAATCCCACCATTGCGGCGAGATAGATGATGACTACCAAAGAGTCCACAGCGACCCTTTCTGTTGGATCGGCTCAGTGACCGACGGTGATGTGAATGGCGGTGGGTACGGTGCGACCGAGCGCCTCGGCGATGGCCTGCGGCAGCGCGGAATCGATGTCCGCCTCGGCGATCGTCACCCCAGCCCCGCCCATGGACTGACCGAGCTTCGCGAAGTCCGGACGGGCGAGCCGGACGGCGAAGGGTTCGATGTCGCGATCGACCATCTGGCCCTCGATCTCCGCGTACCCGCCGTTGTCGACGATGACGAAGGGAATGCCCAGTCCCAGCTCGGCCGCGGTCATGAGCTCCTGGATGGAGAACATGGCCGCACCGTCGCCGAGGATGCACACGACCGGTCGCGCCGGATCGGCGAGCTTCGCCCCGAGCGCGGCGGGAATGCCGTAGCCCAGGGTCGCGAATCCGGGCATGTACAGCAGCTGATCAGGCGTGCTCGCCGTCAGCGCGTGCACCGTGCCATCGTAGGTGACCTGCGAGGAATCACCGGAGATGACGACGTTCGCTCCCGCACCGTCCTCGACGAGCCGGGTGACCCTGGCCCCGATCGCGTCGAAGTCGAAATCGGTGGCCCAGCTCTGCCGGATCCGGGTGACCCGATCGGCCCCGGATTCCCTCGCCGAGGCGGCCGATCCGTGCGAGTCGGACGAAGCCGTCCCGTTTTCCCTCGCCGAAGCGGCGGTGGCCGTTGCTGACTCGAGCGCGGTCATGAGCGCGGTGAGGAACTCCGCGGTGTCCGCGCAGGCGAGGATGTCACCGGCCAGGTTCTTATTCAGCTGGTCGGGGTCGATATCGCAGCGGATGACGGTCTGCCGGGCAGAGTCATCACGGACGCCGATGCTCGTCTGCGCACCGATGACTCCGCCCCAGAGGTCGGAGTCGGCCAGTTCGGATCCGAGCACGATGAGCACATCGGCGGCCGCGGATTCGGCCTGCACGCTGGGGAAGCGCACGTTGGAACCCAGAGACAGCGGATGCGTCTCGGACACGATGCCCTTGCCGTTGGCGGTCGTCGCCAGGGGAGCGTCGAGGGCCTCGATGAGACGGGCCACCTCGGCGTGTGCTCTCCTGGCACCGCCGCCGGCGATGACCAGCGGACGCTTCGCCGCGCTGATCGCTTCGGCCGCCCGGGCCACGACATGTTCATCGAGTCCGGGGCGGCGGCCCGCGAACGGGACCGGCACGCTGCCGTTCCATGCTCCCTCGAGTACGTCGAGGGGAACCTCGATGTGCACGGGTCCGGGACGGGCCGAGTCGAACATGGCGAACGCCTCGGCGACGGCCTGCGCAGCTCCTTCGGCGGTGCGGGTGCGCTGGGAGGACACGAGAAGGCGATTGAGGGCGCCCGAGGAGTCCTTCGTCTCGTGCAGCATTCCGACGTCTGCGCGCTCGAACCCGGTGGGCACACCGGGGGAGAGGATGAGCATCGGCCGGGACTCGGCATAGGCGGTCGCGGCGGCGGTGATGACGTTCGTCAGGCCCGGACCCGAGGTCGTGATGACGACCCCGGGCTTGCCGGAGACGAGGAAGTACCCGTCGGCCCCGTAGCCTGCTCCCTGCTCGTGGCGGGGAGTCACGGCACGGATCCCGAACTCCGGCAGATGCCGGTAGAACTCGAGATTATGGGTGCCGGGGATGCCGAAGATCGTGTCGACACCGTGGGCGGCCAGGGTGGCCACCACGGCACGACCGCCGTTGCGGACGGTGTTCTCGGTGCTCATGGTCAGACTCCGAGGGCGGTGCCGGACGGACCGGAGGGACCAGTGACTCCGTTGTTCTCCGCCGCCCACAGGGACAGGACCTCGTAGCCGACATGGGCCGCGGCGAGTCCAGTGACCTCGGCATGGTCGTAGGCCGGGGCGACCTCGACGATCTCGGCGCCGACGACGTTGAGTCCCTGGAGGCCGCGGATCGAGTTGAGCAGCTCACGGCTGGTCATTCCGCCTGCCTCGGGGGTGCCGGTGCCGGGTGCGGCCGCGGGGTCGAGGACGTCGATGTCGACGGACAGATAGACCGGAGCATCGCCCAGGCGACCCCGCATCCGGGCGACGACGTCCTGGACCGAGGTGAACTGGTATTCGTCGCTGCGGATGATCTGGAAGCCGAGCACCTCATCGTCCTCGAGGTCCTTCTTCCCGTAGAGGGGACCGCGGATGCCGATGTGCATCGAGGCCGTCATATCGATGAGGCCCTCTTCGCTGGCGCGGCGGAAGGGAGTGCCGTGCGTGTAGGGCGCACCGAAGTAGGTGTCCCAGGTGTCCAGGTGCGCATCGAAGTGGAGGACGGCGATCTTGCCGTGCGTCTTGTGCAGGGAGCGCAGGTTGGGCAGGGCCAGAGTGTGGTCACCACCGAGGGTGAGCAGCTTGGCCCCATCGGCGCGCATGGCGTCGGCGTTGGCTTCGACGGTGGTGATGGCCTCTTCGATGTCGAAAGGGTTGACGCCGAGGTCACCGCAGTCGGCGACCTGCTGCCAGGTGAACGGGTGGACGTTCGTGGCCTGGTTGTAGGGACGCAGCAGCTTCGAGGACTGGCGGATGTGAGCCGGTCCGAAACGGGCGCCGGGACGGTAGCTGACGCCGGCGTCGAAGGGGATGCCGATGACTTTGACGTCGATCTTCTCGCCGGGGCGCTCGGCTTCGACCTCGTCGATGCGCGGCAGCAGTCCGAACGTCGGGGGTCCTGCGTAGCGGGGTGTCTTGCTGTAGTCGGCTGGGCCGAGCGGCTGAGACGTCACTGGCTTTCTCCTTCGTCTTGGCGGTTGACCGGATCCGGGCGGGCCGGTGGTCGTGCCCTCAGCCTAGGACGTGGCTCACACAACACCGATATCCAGAGCGGCGCATTTGACATCGCTGTTATCCAGATTGGATAGAATCAGGTGCATGGTCACCTTGGAACAGATCTGGTCACGCACCGAACTCGCTCTCGACGTCATCGTCGATTCTCCGACGGCTGCGGACCAGGAGGTCACGATCGTCCATTCCTCGGAGCTGCCGGAGGTCGACGAATGGCTTGCCGGCGGTGAGGTGCTGCTGACGATCGGGGTCGGTCAGGACCTCGGCGGGGACACCGTCGGGGACTATGTGCGCCGACTCAAGTCCGTGGGCGTCCATGCGCTCGGCATCGGTCTGGGCTCCGACCTTCCGTGGAAGCAGGTCCCGCCGAAGCTCATCGCCGCCGCGCAGGAGGAGGAGCTGGCGCTGTTCGGGGTGCCCGAGCCTGTTCCGTTCGTCGCCGTCGTCGATGCCTTCACCCGGATGCGCGAGGCGGAGACGAACCGAGAGCTGACCCGGGCGAGCAGCGCGGCTCGTCGTTTCGCGACCGCGTTGGCGGGTGTCGGCCCCGCGGCCCTGGTCGCCGACCTGGCGGAGACGCTGGAGGCGCCGGTCCGGTTCGTCTCGCCCACCGGCAGGGCGCTGAGCGGGGACGATGCCGAAGAAGACGTGCGTTCGGCGCTCATCGAGGAGTCATTGAAGCCGACTTCGGGGCCTCGTCTGATTCGCACCGGTGCGCGAATCGTCGAGGCCGTTCCGGTCGGGGGTGACCATCCGCTCGGGTGGATTCTCACCCCCGCCGAGGCGGCCGGATCTCCGAAGACGCGTGCCCTGCTGCTGTCGACCGCTTCGGCCCTGTTGGCGATGACGCTGGCAGACCTGCCCGTTCCCTCCGGTGGTGCACCGCTGTTCGACACCGACCTGAGCGAGGTTGAGGCGCGCGAGGAGTGGACTCGGGTGACGGGTCTGGCACCGGTGGCGACCGTCGGGATGCACAACTTCGGCGGGGTCCGCGGGGACTCGGCTGAACGCCTCATCGCCGATATCGTCGGTCGGAGTCTGCTCACCCGCTCCGGTTCGCTGCTCGGGGTCGTCGGTGCGCAGGAGGCCGGGGTCGATGAGCTGGTGACGAAGGCCGCCGAGGTCACCGGCCTGGACGCGCTTGCGCAGAAGAGGCTGCCGCTGGAACAGCTCCATCACACGTGGATGCTGTGGCGGACGCAGCATGAGTCCGAGGCCTCCGAGGTCAGGGCCCTGCTGTCCGCAGTCGATGAGGAGGCTGCCGACCGATTCGTCGAGCGCATCCTCGGCGAGCTCTTTCGGGCCCGCGGCGGCCAGGAGCTGTTGGAGACCCTGCGGGTCTTCATCGCCGCGTCCGGGGCGCGGGAGCGCATCGCCGCCGAGCTGGGAGTCCACCGGCACACGGTGCGGGCGCGGTTGGCGAAGATCGAGAAGCTGCTCGGCCGCGACCTCGGCCGCGCCGAAACGCGGCAGGCGGTGTCGATGGCCCTCGAGCTTGCCGAACTCTAGGCGTCGCTCTCACCGACTGCTCGGCACAGTGTTCTGTGCGGCTGTGCCCGCTGACTACTCCGCGAAGTGTTCGACGCGGAAGCGTTCGGCAATCTCGAGCACCCGGGCGAGAGCCTCGTCTTCACCGATGCTGATACGCACTCCGGTACCGAGATTGCGCACCGCTACGGCTTGTTCGACACACGCATCTTCGAAGGCATCGGATTTCTCGCCCAGCGGCAGCCACACATAGTTCGCCTGTGCCTCGGGCACATCCCAGCCTTGTTCGCGCAGCGCAGCTGCAAAGGCATCGCGGGTCTGTGCGATTTCGCCGGCCCGCTCGATGACCTCATACCAGTGTTTGAGGGATTCGAGGGCGGCAGCCTGGCTGAGGTCGGTGACGCCGAAGGGGATGACGGCCTTGAGGAGCCCCTCGATGACCGGCGGATGGGCGACGGCGTAGCCGACGCGCAGTCCGGCGAGTCCGTGCGCCTTGGAGAAGGTGCGGAGCAGAACGAGATTCGGATAGTCGCGGACGAGACTCAGTCCATCGGCTCGGCCGGGTGCGGTGGCGAACTCCCAGTACGCTTCGTCGAGGGCGACGAGGACGTGGGCGGGCACCTTGTCGAGGAATGCGCGGACCTCGTCATCGCGCAGCACCGGTCCGGTCGGATTGTTCGGTGAGCAGAGGATGATGAAGCTGGTGCGATCGGTGATCGCCTCAGCCATCGCATCGAGGTCGTGGCGCCCGTCCGCTGTCAGCGGCACCTCGTGGCGAGTCGAACCGACGAGACCGGTGGTCTGCGGATACATCTCGAACGACGGCCACGGATAGATCGCCTCGGTGGTGGCGTCCGACGTGATCTGGGTCAGTGCGACGAGCAGTTCGCTGGCACCGGTGGTGACGACGAGCTGATCCAGCCCGACACCGAGGCGGTCGCCAGTCCCTCACGCAGAGCCCGCGCCGCATCGTCGGGGTAGAGCGCGGGGTTCGTCGCATGAGCGACCATGGCGTCGAGGACGGCCGGCAGAGGGGGCAGAAAATTTTCGTTCGAGGAGAGCTTGAATGACTCGAGACCGTCGACCTGGCGCGGAGGTTTGCCCGGAATATACGGCGGGAAGGTCTCCAGGGCGGGCCGCAGACGGGGTGCGGCTGTGGTGGAGGCAGAAGCTGAGGCGGCGGCGTCGGAGTCGTTCATGGACTCATGATGTCACAGGGCATCACCGCCGCCACCACTCGCTGGGGCGATCAGGTCCTCGCGCTGTCGATCACCAGGGTTTCTCCGGGGTCGACCGGCCTCCGTCTCCGCCGGGACCCTGCTGACGCTGGTGCCGTTCGGAGTCCTCACGGCGCTTCTCCAACTCGTCACGCTTCTTCTCGCGTTCGGACTTGCCCGATGAATCGTCCGGCTTCTCCTCCTCGCTGGATTCCTGGCCCTCGTCTCCGGAGGATTTTTCGTCCCCGGAGTCCTGGTCCTGCGAATCCTTGTCATCGGACTCGCTGTCGTCGGTTCCCTCTTCCTTGGCCTTCTCGCCCTGCTTCTTGTCCTCGACGCGTTCCTTCGCCTGGTTGCTCTTCTGCTTCTCTTCGCTCTTCTTCGGCTGACACTCCTCGGGAGCGTCTTCGAGGGTCTTCAGCGAACGGTCGTAGAGTTCCTGCGATTGGTCGGGGTCCTGCGAGGCGATCTGATCCGCCTGCTTCTCATAGACGTAGGACAGGTTGATCCGCACAGCGCATTCGGCCGAGGTCGGAGCGATCTCCAGAGCGGATTCGAGATCGGTCTGGGCGGCATCGAAGTCGCCGACGGCAGCCTCGGCGGTGCCGCGGTTGAAGTAGCCGATATGGCGCTGGAACGGGCTGACCTTGAGGAACGCCGTCGCTGCTTTCTTCGCACCGGGGAAGTCATTCGAGGTGTATCGGACCTGCGAAGCGGTTCCGAAGTAGGTGGCCATCGCGATATAGCCGAACACCAGGGCGAAGATGGTGCCGAGGATGAGGTTGATCTTCGTGATCCGGCGCAGCCGTGACCACAGATTTTTCAGGCGGCTCATCGCGGACCTCCTTGGTAGGGCACCGATGGGTGAGGCGACGGCGGATGGGGGACCGCCTGCTGAGGCGCCTGCTGGTAGGGCCCCGGACCACCGGGACCAGCCGGACCACCGGGACCGCTGGGGCCCCATGGACCGGGCGGGCCGCCTCGGCGAGGGCGCTTCGGGGTGATCGCCTTGAGGCGCAGATATTCGCGGACTCCGAAGACGAGCTCCACGGCGATCCATGCGAAGACGAGGATGAGCGGAACCCAATAGTATTCGTCGACGGTGACCCGGCCGTCCTTCTTCACCAGGGCCTGATCGTATTTCGGGGCGGTGTAGACGTTGGAGATCGGACCGTTGCCGTCGCGGTGGTGGTAGTCGACGCCGAGGTCCGAGGCGATCTGGCGCAGGTTGCCCTCGTCGATCTTCGAGACCCCAGGGTTGCCGTTGCGGTCCTGGATGTATTCGGACGGTGACTGATCGTCGTCGGGGTCATCGGGGTCGCCGATCCCCGGGGCATTGCCGGGATCGCCGACGCCGGACCCGTAGCCGAACGGCTGGCTGTCGCGCATCTTCCCACCTTGCTGGGTGCCGTATCCGAAGACGGCTCCGCTGTCGATGCGGGAGGCGAAGGGCGACCATGATTCCGGATTCTCCGATACGGTCTGCTCACCGTCTCCGAAGTAGAACACGACGTTCTTGTTCTCAGGACGATCCTCATCGTTCGAGGTCATCCGCTTGTCGAGCTCCTCACCGGCCTCGGTGATCGATGATCCCCTGGAGTTCATCGACGATTCGGGCTCGAGCACGTCGACGGCGGAGGCGAAGGCGGCGTGATCGGTCGTCAGCGGCATCACGGTGGCCGCGGTCGAGGCGAAAGTGATGATGCTCATCCGAGTGCCGGGGAAGGCATCGGCGAGTTCGAGCATGTCCTTCTTGACCCCTTCGAGGCGGGTGCTGTCCCCGTCGAAGTCCTCGGCGGCCATCGACGTCGTGACATCGACGACGAAGTACACATCGGCTCGTGCCTCGTATTCTTCGGTCGATGACTTGATCGGAATGCCGGGGCGCGCCAGTGCGAGCGCGAGCACGGCGACGACACCCATGCGGGCGAACCACTTCCAGCGTGCTCCGTCGCCGCGGATGGCCGGGATGATGCACACGGTGAGCAGGGCGAGGACGATGAAGCCCCAGCCGAACCAGGTGAAGACGGGATCGAAGATCATGATTTCGTCCTCCACGCCAGCACGAACACTCCGGCCAGGCCGAAGACGGCGATTCCGAGCGGAACCACCGGCATATCGTGGACGATCGTGTACGAACGTCCGGGGGTGTTCTCAGCTTCCTGGCTCTGGATCTCTTCGACGATGCGGTCGATCGTCGACGCCGAGCCCATATCGAACTGTTCGCCGCCGGTGCGGTCGGACACGGAACGCAGCTCCTTCGTCTGAGTGGTCGTCAGCACCGAGGGAGGGGAGAGGCTGTAGACGCGGACCTTCGCGTCGACGGCGATATCGGCGGCTTCGTTGAGTTCGAAGAGCGGTTGTCCGGCGAGCATATTGTCCGTGGCGAAGATGATCGATCGGGACCGGTCCTCGTCCTGGCGGTCGAAGTTGTCCACGCAGCTGACGAGTCCGTCGCCGATGAGCGAGGAGCCGCCGATGTTCGGGGGCGAGGTCGACCATGAGTAGTCGGTGCCTTCGGCGCCCCAGGTGCGGAATCCCTCCTCGGCTTCGGCGAGGTAGTTCTGGACCATGTCGTAGTCGTCGGTGAGCGGGAACGCGGAGACCGCGGTGGCGTTGAAGACGGTGAGGCCGATGCGTTCGCCGTCGAAGCGGTCGACGAGCTCCTGATAGGACTCGAGCAGATCGGCATCGTAGCCGAGCATCGACCCGGACACGTCGAGGCAGAGCATGACATCGCGCATCTTCCGCTCCGGGTTGACCGTCTCCACCCAGGCCGGGCGTGCGATTCCCGCCAACGCGGAAAGCCCGGTGAGGACGATGACGCCGAGGAGGGCGACCGTGGTCACCAGTCGCCTGCGCATGGCCCTGCGGAAGCTCGGGAGGCTCGTCATCCGACCGCTGTGGGCGACGGCCAGCGAGGACTCCGTCGACTTCGGTCGGCGGAAGAAGAAGACTGCGGCTGCGGCGAGGGCGAGCAGGATGAGCGCCAGCCACCAGAACATCAGGACCATCGCGCCACCAGCTTCCGCGCCTCGGTGATCTGCGGCTGCAGACCGGACGGCTCCGCTTCGGCGAATTCCGCCTCGTAGAGACCGAGCAGGCAGTCGGCGAGGTCGTCGAGGCCGGCGACGGCCGCATCACGGTAGGTCAGGTGTTCGGCCTTGACGCCCCACGCATCATGGGCGAATTCGCGCACGATCGTCGCCAGCTGCTGTGCCGATTCGCGCACGTCCGCAGCCTCCCCGCTCAAGCCCGACTCCACTGCGCTGATGCGGGAGAGGTAGGTGCTGCGTACGGGGATCGGGATGCGCGGCCCCTCCGACGGGGTGGCTCCGGCCGCGGCGCGGAAGAGCGGGGCGAAGAGGTTCCCGAGCGCCAGCAGCAGCACGAAGCAGGCCGCCACGTACCATGCCGGCGAGACCTCCAGGGGGCCGATGAGCTCAGCGGGGCCCACGGCGGTGCCTCAGCAGAAGAGTGTGGAGCCGGCCGAGGGCCGACTTCGGGTGGTCGATTTCGATGTGGGCGATGCCCAGCTTCGCGAGAAGGTCGATGCGCTGTTGACGGCGGGCCGCCTCGGCGAGGGCGAATTCCTGTCTGACCTCGGGTTTCGTCATCACCGAGGTGGGCAGTCCGTGTTCGGGTCGGGCGACGTCGAACGGCGCCGAGGCGGCCGGCAGGCCCGCGAGGTCCGCGTCGGTGATCGTGATCCACAGGACCTCGTGCTGGGCACGGAGCCGACGGATCGTCGCTTCGGCTTCCGGTCCCAGCGGAGCCTGGTCGGAGATGACGACCAGCAGCATCCGATGGTTGATATGACTGGTGATCCACTGCAGCTGGGTGTTGATCGACCCAGGAGAGGTGCTGCCGGATTCGGCGAGGATCTGCTGCAGGAGGTGCTCGAGGTGGGCCTCGCTGCCCTTCCTGGGGGAGGCGGTGGTCTGGTCGGCATGTCCGTGGATGAGCATGACGTCGTCGGCGTGGCGGACGGCGAGGTAGCCGACCATCCCGGCCATGAGGATGGCCAGGTGGCGTTTGTCGGCGCCGGCGGAGGTCACAGCGTCGAAGTTCCTCGAGGTGTCGACGACGAGCCCGAGGATGTGCCGGCGGTGGGCGACATAGCGTTTGACCAGAGGCTCGGTATGCCTGGCCGTGGCCTTCCAGTCGATGTCGCGGATCTCGTCACCGGGGATGTAGTCGCGCAGATCGTCGAAGTCGAGGCTGTGGCCGTGGAAGACCGAGGAGTAGTCGCCGTCGAGCAGGCGCCGCGTCCGCCTGTGGGCGTGGATGGTCAAACGCGCCTTGATGCGATTGAGCAGGACAGTCATCGAAATCGCCGATCAGGGGGTGGGCACGGCCATGAGGAGGGCATCGACGATCTGTGCGCTCGTGATGTTCTCGGCGGCGGCTTCGAAGTTGAGCTGGATGCGGTGGGCGAGCACTCGGTGGGCGAGGTCCTTGATGTCTTCGGGGATGACGTAGTTGCGGCCGCGGATCATCGCCAGAGCCCGTCCGGCGTTCGTGAACGCGATGGAGGCACGCGGGCTGGCGCCGTATTCGATGAACGGGGCGAAGCGGCCGAGGTACTTCGTCGTATTGCGGGTGGCGTGGACGAGTTCGACGAGATAGCGGGTGATGGCCGGGTCGATGTAGACGGTGCGGGCATAGCTCTGCATGGTCACGACATCGTCGAGCGTGCAGGCCGGATCGGGCACCGACTCCTTGTCGAAGACCCCGGAGTCGAGACGGGAGAGGATCTCGACCTCCTCGCCGGGGTTCGGGTGGGTGAGCAGATCCTTGATCATGAACCGGTCGAGCTGGGCCTCGGGCAGCTGGTAGGTGCCCTCCTGTTCGATCGGGTTCTGCGTGGCCATGACGAGGAAGGGGCGGGGGAGTTCGAAGCGTTTGCCGCCGATCGTCGTCTGCTTCTCCTGCATGGCTTCGAGCATCGCCGACTGGGTCTTCGCCGACGACCTGTTGATCTCGTCGAGGAGGACGATGTTCGCATGCACCGGACCGAGCACGGTGTTGAACGACCCTTCGTGCGCGTTGTAGATCTGCGAGCCGATGATGTCGGCCGGCAGCAGATCGGGGGTGCACTGGATGCGCGAGAACTTTCCGTCCACGGCATTGGCCAGAGCGGCAGCCGCCGTGGTCTTCGCCAGCCCGGGCACGCTCTCGAGCAGGAGGTGTCCGCTGGAGAGGAGTCCGATGAGCAGTGATTCGCGCAGTCGCTGCTGCCCGACGACGAAATGGTCGAGGTAGGACTCCAGGGCCTTGAGGATCGTCTGTGCGTGTGCGATCTCCTGCGTGTTCGCCGGTGCCGTTGCCGTCATGGTCCCTCAGTCTCTCGGTGTCACCGGTTCCTCGGTGCCACGTGTCTTGCGGTGTCACTGTGGTCGTCAGTCACGCAGTGCGGTGCGTTTCTGTGGTCTCCAGCATATTGGCTGGCACTGACACGCAACAGCCGAGAACGTTGCAGTGCTGACACACTTCGACCGCGTCCCGGTCTGCTCCCGGCGGCCAGCCACCCTCCGTTCACGGCGGGGCCATCTCATGTCAGGACCGAGCTGTAGCGTCGGTGGGACCGACAGACAGATGGGAGGAGGTGCTGTGATGATCGCCTCCGCTGCGACGTGACCGGCACCGCATGGAGGAGGTCGAAATCGTCGATCGAGGGTTTCGCGACATGCCCACAGGCAAAAATTTTTCCTGTGGAAAGCGGTGGAAAACGGAGGTGGAGAATGGGTCGAAAATCGGCTCGGAAGCCGCCGATGCCAGCGTCCGCGCAGGTGATCGAACTACACGAGTGTCGTTCACAGCCTGTGGACGATTGTGGACGGTGACGACACAGGGTGTGGAACCTTCAAATGACACTGGTGTAACACTGGATATAGGGGTAGGGTCTAACCAGAACACAACATCTAGTGGTCACCCCTGAGCCTGCGCCTCGTGATATTCATCATGATCGCGCAGTTGACGGGACACGGTCACAGCCATCAAAATGCCGAACTGCACAGCAGAATGAAGGAGTCGTCATGATCACCGTGTACACCAAGCCAGCTTGCGTCCAGTGCAACGCCACCTACCGTGCTCTCGACGCCAAGGGCCTGAAGTACAAGTCGGTCGATCTCAGCGTCGACGAGAACGCCCTCGATGTCGTCAAGGCGATGGGCTACATGCAGGCTCCCGTCGTCGTCACCGACAACGACCACTGGTCGGGCTTCCGTCCGGACAAGATCGCCACCCTGACCGGCGAACAGTCTGCGTCCGTCGTGGCCTGACAATGCTTCTGGTCTACTTCTCCGCCAACTCCGAGTACACGCACCGCTTCGTTGCGAAGCTGCATCACCCGGCAGTGCGGTTGCCGACGTTGACCAAGGAGCCGACGCTGCGAGTGGATGAGCCATTCGTTCTCGTCACCCCCACCTACGGGGCCGGTCGCAATCGCGGGGCCGTTCCCAAGCAAGTCATCAAATTCCTCAATGTCGAAGAGAACCGGCGTCATCTGCTCGGCGTCATCGGCGCCGGAAACACGAACTTCGGCGAGGACTTCTGCCGAGCGGCCGTCAAGGTCGCGGCAAAGTGCCAAGTACCCCTCATGTATCGAGTCGAACTCCTGGGCACTCAGGAGGATGTCGACGCTGTAAACCTAGGATTGGACAAACTGTGCGCGAGCTCGCTGAAGACCGCAATGTAGAGGACATCATCCGCGAAGAGACGGATCTGGATTACCACGCGCTCAACGCGATGCTGAACCTGTACGACGAGGACGGCAGGATCCAGTTCGAGCGTGACAAGCAGGCTGCCCGGCAGTACTTCCTGCAGCACGTGAACAACAACACCGTCTTCTTCCACAACCTCAAGGAGAAGCTCGACTACCTCGTCGAGAAAGACTATTACGAGCCCGAGGTCCTCGAGCAGTACTCCTTCGAGTTCATCGAGCAGCTGTCGACGCGCGCCTACGATCAGAAGTTCCGCTTCCAGACCTTCCTCGGCGCCTTCAAGTTCTACACCTCCTACACGCTGAAGACCTTCGACGGAAAGCGCTACCTCGAACGCTTCGAGGACCGCGTCGTCATGGTCGCTCTCTTCCTGGCGCGCGGAGACGAGGCGCTGGCCACCCAGCTCGTCGACGAGATCATCTCCGGTCGCTTCCAGCCGGCCACCCCGACGTTCCTCAACGCCGGCAAGAGGCAGCGCGGTGAACTCGTCTCCTGCTTCCTGCTGCGCATCGAAGACAATATGGAGTCGATCGGCCGCTCCATCAACTCCGCTCTGCAGCTGTCCAAGCGCGGCGGCGGTGTGGCCTTCGCGCTGACGAACATCCGTGAGTCCGGTGCCCCGATCAAGAAGATCGAGAACCAGTCCTCCGGCGTCATCCCCGTCATGAAGCTGCTCGAGGACTCGTTCTCCTACGCCAATCAGCTCGGAGCCCGTCAGGGTGCTGGTGCCGTGTACCTGCACGCCCACCACCCCGACATCTACAACTTCCTCGACACCAAGCGCGAGAACGCCGACGAGAAGATCCGGATCAAGACCCTGTCCCTGGGCGTTGTGATCCCGGACATCACCTTCGAACTGGCCAAGCGCAACGAGGATATGTACCTCTTCAGCCCCTACGACGTCGAGCGCGTCTACGGTGTGCCCTTCTCCGACATCAACGTCACCGAGAAGTACACCGAGATGGTCGACAACGCGGCGATCAAGAAGAAGAAGATCAACGCCCGCGAGTTCTTCCAGACTCTGGCCGAGATCCAGTTCGAGTCCGGCTACCCGTACGTGATGTTCGAGGACACCGTCAACAAGGCGAACCCGATCGACGGCAAGATCATCATGTCCAACCTGTGTTCGGAGATCCTCCAGGTCTCCGAACCCAGCAAGTACGACGATGACCTCGGCTACGACGTCGTCGGCAAGGACATCTCCTGCAACCTCGGTTCGCTCAACATCGCTCTGACGATGGACTCGAGCAACTTCGGTCAGACCATCGAGACCGCGATCCGCGGGCTCACCGCCGTCGCCGAGACCTCGGATATCCAGTCCGTGCCCTCGATCGCCCGCGGCAACGACATGTCGCACGCCATCGGTTTGGGACAGATGAATCTCCACGGCTACCTGGCTCGGGAGCACATCTACTACGGTTCCGATGAGGGTCTGGACTTCACGAACATGTACTTCTACACCGTCGCCTACCACTGCGTGCGGGCGTCGATGGAGATCGCGAAGGAGCGCGGTGAGACCTTCGCCGGCTTCGAGCGTTCGAAGTACGCCACCGGCGAATACTTCGACAAGTACACCGACGAGGTCTGGCAGCCGCGCACGGCTCGGGTGGCCGAGCTGTTCTCGGAAGCGAACGTGCACATCCCGACTCAGGATGACTGGCGCGAGCTCAAGGCCGCTGTTGCCGAGCACGGCATCTACAACCAGAACCTCCAGGCCGTGCCGCCGACCGGTTCGATCTCGTACATCAACAACTCGACCTCGTCGATCCACCCGGTGGCTTCGAAGATCGAAATCCGCAAGGAGGGCAAGGTCGGTCGCGTGTACTACCCGGCCCCCTTCATGGACAACGACAACCTGAAGTACTACCAGGATGCCTACGAGATCGGCTACGAGAAGATCATCGACACGTACGCCGAGGCCACGAAGCACGTGGACCAGGGCCTGTCGCTGACGCTGTTCTTCATGGACACCGCCACCACACGTGACATCAACAAGGCGCAGATCTACGCCTGGCGCAAGGGAATCAAGACCATCTACTACATCCGGCTCCGGCAGCTCGCTCTGGAGGGCACGGAGGTCGAAGGCTGCGTCTCCTGCATGCTCTGATCAATGGAATCGGCGGATCGATGTGAATCGGTCCGCCGGCTTCATGCGGACCCCACGCCACCGGCCGGACGCGCATATGACTTTCGTATGCCGCGCAGACAATCGCGCAGACGAATCGTACTCACGACGAACAGCACTTTGGGAAGAGAGAAAGCGTTGGAGAATCTGACTCTGGCATCGCACGTCGATGCCATCAACTGGAACCGCGTCGTCGATCCGATCGATGATGAGGTCTGGGACCGCCTGACCGGCAACTTCTGGCTGCCGGAGAAGGTCCCGCTGAGCAACGACATCCAGTCCTGGGCGACTCTGACCGACGATGAGAAGACGCTGACGATGCGCGTCTTCACCGGTCTGACCCTGCTCGACACGATCCAGGGCACCGTCGGTGCGATCTCGCTCATCCCGGATGCGGTGACCCCGCACGAAGAGGCAGTGCTGACGAACATCGCGTTCATGGAGAGCGTGCACGCGAAGTCGTACTCCTCGATCTTCTCGACCCTGTGCTCGACGAAGGAGATCGACGAGGCCTTCCGCTGGTCGCGTGAGAACAAGTACCTGCAGTCCAAGGCCGATATCATCCTCAGCTACTACCGGGGTGACGATCCGCTCAAGCGCAAGGTCGCCTCGACGCTGCTCGAGTCCTTCCTCTTCTATTCCGGCTTCTACCTGCCGATGTACTGGTCGGCCCATGCGAAGCTGACGAACACCGCTGACCTCATTCGTCTGATCATCCGCGATGAGGCCGTGCACGGCTACTACATCGGCTACAAGTACCAGAGGGGTCTGGAGTCGCAGTCCGAGGAGCGCAAGCAGGAGCTCAAGGACTACACGATGAACCTCATGTTCGAGCTCTACGAGAATGAGGTCGCCTACACCCACGACATCTACGATCCGGTGGGGCTGTCGGAGGACTGCAAGATGTTCCTCCACTACAACGCCAACAAGGCGCTGATGAACCTCGGCTACGAGGCGATGTTCCCCAAGGAGGTCACGAAGGTCAATCCCGCGATTCTCGCGGCGCTCTCGCCCGGCAGCGATGAGAACCACGACTTCTTCTCCGGCTCGGGTTCGTCCTACGTCATCGGCAAGGCCGAGAACACCGAAGACGACGACTGGGACTTCTGAGCCTTCGCACCACAGATACCTAAACGGCCCATCCAAGCATGTTTGCTCGGATGGGCGTTTCACCATTGGCGATGAGAGTTTACATCGTGAATGGCAGACGCCCACCCGCTGCGTAAAACCCGGCAGCAAGTGGGCGTCTACTCAATCAGTCCGGATCAGGCCCTGATGGGCCGTGCTGATCCCTGCAGATCAGGGTGACCTCGTTGGAGGTCAGGCGGCGGCCATCGGCGTGATCTCACGCAGCGAAGTGCCGGTGAACAGCACAACGCGGCCGGTCGCATCCTCGATCGTGATCTCACCAGGAGCCTGACGGCTGATCCGGGGATCGATCATTCCTGCGTGTGCGAGTCCGCGCTGGACCCACTGTGGGAACTCAGACATGGTTCCCTCCTTTCTTCAATTGTGAATAGCAGGCAACGACGCGCGCTATTCTTCAGGTTCTCAAGTCGGCGATTGGGTGGTCGCCATGGGGATCTGCGAGTCGAAGCGACACAGTGTCCGGAACATTCATCTGCAAAGTCGAACCGTGATCGGGGCCTACGACCTCAAAAGCTTGTCGTCAGGAGCAACGCAACGATCGGTTCGATGAATGCGGACAACTTCGAACGCAAAGAAACAGCATAGCGCGCCCAAGCTCGGATTGTCCACCTGAGCGCAGAGTCGACGAATCAGGACAACGAAAACCTCGCCGAGGCGGCGCCCCGGATTCCCGAAATCCTCGCCGAGGCGGCGCGAAATATCCTTATCGTCGCCCCTGCATGCGCGCCCGCAGACGTGCCCACAGCACCACGGTGAGGACGAAGAGGACCACTCCGCCGGCCAGGAGGCCGAGCGCGAGGGGGTTGTCCAGTGCCGCACCGACGGTCTGGGCGGCCATCGGCGGCTCCGACTCATCCGTCACTTTGGACTCCGTCTTGCCGTTCGCATCCATTTCCGCACCACCAGCATCACTCGAGCTGCCGGTGGCGGTGGGGTCCGCCTCGGCGGTGGCCTGAACTCCGACGGGAACAGTCTGCAGCGATTTGGGGTCTTCCTGGGCGAAATCCCATTCGAGCAGGTCGACTGCGACCTGCCGGGAGTTGTTGTCGATGCCGAGCATCGTCGTGACCACACGGTGCCCGTCACGTTCGGCCACGGCCACATACGAGCCCTTCGCGGCCCGGGTGAATCCGTTCTTCAGACCCAGCCCACCGTCGACCTGCCCGACGATCTTCGTGTGGTTCTGGATCTCGTAGCCTTTGAACTTCTCCTTCGTCTGCGGGTTCTTCCCGCCAGGGAATTTGAAGGTTTCCGTTCCGATGACCTTCATGAGGTAGTCGTCCTCGCAGACGGCCCACGCGAGCTTCATGAGGTCCTCAGCGGTCGTGTACTGGCCTTTCGCGTCCAGCCCCGAGGTGTTCTTCGCCTGCGTGTTCGACATTCCCAGTTCCGCGGCCTTCTCGTTCATCAGCTTCACGGCCTTGTCCTGCCCGCCTGCTGCCCGCCCCAGAGCATTCGCGGCATCATTGGCGCTCGACATCAGCATCGCGTGGAAGAGCAGATCGATGGAGTACTTGTTTTTCTGCATGAGTCCGACCTTGGTCCCGTCGATCTCCATATCCTCGAACTCGGCGGTGACTTTCTTCTCCTTGTCGTCGAACTCGTCGACGAGCGCCAGAGCCGTGAGCAGCTTGATCGTCGAAGCCGGAGCGTGCCGCTTCTCCACATTCTTCGCCACGTGCAGCTCCCCGGAGTCGAGGTCGCCCACGAGCCAGGACGTGCCCGTCGGCTTCGGCGGCTTCGCCCCATCACTGAGGTCGCCGGGACTGACGTACGCCGGTGCCGTCGATTGCGCCGGCTCGGGCACCGCCTGCGCGGGCGCGGGGGAGTGGATGAGCTGGGCCGCGAGCACGAGCAGTGCGGCGGCAAAGCCGATGACGCTCAGCGACAGGGTGCGTGGTGAGGAAGCAGTCGAGCGGTGGAAACGCATGCGCCCCAGTCTACTTTCGTCCCAAGCTGTGCGTCCTCAGGTTTCCCTCACCCGCACCGAGGCGGGACCACTTCCGTGAAAGCACGGTTGAAGTTGAATAGCACATGTTCAAATCAGTGCTGTCTGCCTTCAATCGAGCTTTTGAGGAAGTTGTCCGCCCGGGACAGACGAAAGCGGCCCCGCACCGTGTGGTGCGGGGCCGCTGCAGTCTGTCTCAGACTGACGCGATCAGAAGGCGCGCTGGAGGATCGCCTGCTTCACCTCGGCGATGGCCTTGGTGATCTCGATGCCGCGAGGGCAGGCCTCGGTGCAGTTGAAGGTGGTGCGGCAGCGCCACACGCCTTCCTTGTCGTTGAGGACCTCGAGGCGCATGTCTCCGCCTTCGTCACGCGAATCGAAGATGAAACGATGCGCATTGACGATCGCAGCCGGACCGAAGTACTGGCCGTCGGTCCAGAACACGGGGCACGACGAGGTGCACGCAGCGCAGAGGATGCACTTCGTGGTGTCGTCGAATGCCGCACGCTGCTCGGCCGACTGCAGACGCTCACGCGTGGGCTCGTGGCCCGAGGTGACGAGGAACGGCATGACCTCGCGGTACGACTGGAAGAAGGGCTCCATGTCGACGATCATGTCCTTCTCGAGCGGAAGGCCCTTGATCGCCTCGACGGTGATCGGCTTGGACGTGTCGAGGTCCTTGAGCAGCGTCTTGCAGGCCAGGCGGTTGCGGCCGTTGATGCGCATCGCATCGGAGCCGCAGACGCCGTGGGCGCAGGACCGGCGGAAGGACAGCGAGCCGTCGATCTCCCACTTGATCTTGTGGAGAGCATCCAGCACACGGTCGGTGCCGTACATCGTGACGTTGTATTCCTCCCAGTGTGCCTCGGAATCGACCTCGGGGTCGAAGCGGGCGATCCGGAAGGTGCAGTCGAAGGACGGGATGGTTCCGCCTTCGCCGGACACGTGTGTCGGCAGGTCGATCTTCGACGCTGGCTCTGGGGTGGTATCGGTGCTCATCAGTACTTACGCTCCATCGGCTGGTAACGGGTGACGATGACGGGCTTCGTCTCCAGACGCATGCCCTTGATGCCGTCGGTCTCCGCTTCGGGATCGAGGTAGGTCATCGTGTGGTGCATGAAGTTCTCGTCGTCACGATCCGGGAAGTCCTCGCGGAAGTGTCCTCCACGCGATTCCTTGCGGTGGATGGCGGCGACAGAGATGACCTCGGCGAGCTCGAGCAGGAAGCCGAGCTCGACGGCCTCGAGCAGATCGAGGTTGTACCGCTTGCCGCGGTCCTGGATGCCCACGTTGTTGTAGCGTTCGCGCAGCTTCGCGATCTCGTCCAGAGCAGACCGGAGAGTCTCGTCGGTGCGGAACACCTGGACGTTGGCGTCCATGAGGTCCTGCAGGTCCTTGCGGATGGCGGCGATGCGTTCGGTGCCGTCCGAGGTGCGCATCTTCTCGAGCATCTCGACGACCTCGGTCTCCGGGTTCTCCGGAAGCTCGACGAACTCAGCGGTCTTCGCATATTCCGCGGCGGCGATGCCGGCGCGCTTGCCGAAGACGTTGATGTCGAGCAGCGAGTTCGTGCCCAGGCGGTTCGAGCCGTGCACGGACACGCAGGCGACCTCACCGGCGGCGTAGAGGCCGGGGATGACGTTGTCGTTGTCCGCCAGCACTTCGGCCTTGATGTTCGTCGGGATGCCGCCCATCGCATAGTGCGCGGTCGGGAAGACCGGCACCGGCTCCGTGTAGGGCTCGACACCGAGGTAGGTGCGAGCGAACTCGGTGATGTCGGGCAGCTTCTCGTCGATATGCGAGGGCTCGAGGTGGGTGAGGTCGAGCAGGACGTAGTCCTTGTTCGGTCCGCAGCCACGGCCTTCACGGACTTCGTTGGCCATCGAACGGGCCACGATGTCACGCGGGGCGAGGTCCTTGATCGTGGGGGCGTAGCGCTCCATGAAGCGCTCACCCTCGGAGTTGCGGAGGATGCCGCCCTCACCACGGGCAGCCTCGGACAGGAGGATGCCCAGGCCGGCGAGGCCTGTGGGGTGGAACTGGAAGAACTCCATGTCCTCCAGCGGGATGCCGCGGTTGTAGGTCACGGCCATGCCGTCACCGGTCAGGGTGTGCGCGTTCGACGTGGTCTTGAAGACCTTGCCGACACCGCCGGTGGCGAAGACGACCGACTTGGCCTGGAAGACGTGGATCTCGCCGGTGGCCAGTTCGTAGGACACGACGCCGGCGGGACGCTTGACCCCGTCGACCTCGGTCATGACGAGGTCGAGGACGTAGAACTCGTTGTAGAACTCCACGCCGTGCTTGACGCACTGTTGGTACAGGGTCTGGAGGATCATGTGACCGGTGCGGTCAGCGGCATAGCAGGAGCGGCGCACGGCGGACTTGCCGTGATCGCGGGTGTGCCCGCCGAAGCGACGCTGGTCGATCTTGCCCTCGGGGGTGCGGTTGAACGGCAGCCCCATCTTCTCGAGGTCGAGGACGGCGTCGATGGCTTCCTTGGCCATCACCTCGGCGGCGTCCTGGTCGACCAGGTAGTCACCGCCCTTGACGGTGTCGAAGGTGTGCCATTCCCAGTTGTCCTCTTCCACGTTCGCCAGTGCGGCGCACATTCCGCCCTGGGCGCGCCGGTGTGCGAACGGGTGGGGTAGAGCTTGGTGAGAACGGCGGTGCGGGCACGCTGGCCCGACTCGATCGCCGCACGCATGCCGGCGCCGCCGGCGCCGACGATGACGACGTCGTAATGATGTACCTGCATGTTTCTCCTTTAGGCCTTGCAGAACTCAGCCAGGACCGAGGGGTCCGCTCCGGCCGGGCAGGGATCGAACGTGAAGATGACGAGCGTGCCGAGCACGATGACGATGACCGAGGCGATGTAGAGGATCACCTGCAGAGCCATGCGTGTGCCGGGCTTCTCTGAGTAGTCCATGATGATGGTGCGCAGACCGTTGGTGCCGTGCAGCATCGCCAGCCACAGCATGAGCAGATCCCAGATCTGCCAGAACGGGCTGGCCCACTTGCCTGCGACGAAGCCGAAGTCGATGGCCTGGACGCCGTCGCCGGCCCACAGGTTCACGAACAGGTGGCCGAAGATGAGGATGACGAGCACGACGCCGGAGATGCGCATGAACAGCCATGCGAACATCTCGAACTTCGAACGCGTCGACTTGTGCCGGGAGTAGCCGGTCCGCGGAGCCGGAATGGATGTTGTGCTCATGTCAGCCTCCGAAGGTGTGCATCAGCTGGCGGGGAATGAAGGCGATCATGATGATGAGCCACACGATCATGACTCCCCAGAACAGCTTCTTCTGATTTTTCGGGCCACTCTTCGAGAAATCGACGAGAATGACGCGCAGACCGTTGAACGCATGGAATGCGATTGCGGCGACGAGCGCGATCTCACCGAATGCCATGACCGGTGTCTTGTAGGTTCCGATCACTGCGTTATAGGCCTCGGGCGAGACGCGGACGAGGGCAGTATCGAGCACGTGGACCAGAAGGAAGAAGAAGATTCCGACGCCTGTGACGCGATGCGCGACCCAGGACCACATTCCTTCGTTTCCTCGGTACAGAGTGCCCGTAGACGCTTTGGCCACGGAGCATCCTCCATCTTGAATATTCGGGTGTGTACGTCTAGAAACTACGCCGAAGACCGCTTCCGTGCCAGTCGAGACACGGCTGAGCGTCCCGGATCACACGACAACCCTGGCAATTCCCTCAAAACTGGGATTTCGCGTCTCACGGAATTTCATTTACATCACAATCGTATGCGCTAAATTGTTTCGCTACCGTCCTGACCTGGACGGCCCCGGAACAAGGGCAGACCATCACCGAGGCGGCCCTGAGGTGGGGATCTCCCCACCGGAGCCCTAAGGATCGGCTCATCCGACACGGCGGGCAACCTCGGTGAAGGCATGCCCGAACTCTGAGACACTGAAATCGTGAACACGCACTTCCACGCCATCATCCCCGCCGGCGGATCCGGAACGCGCCTGTGGCCGCTGTCTCGCCGGGCGACGCCGAAGTTCCTCCACGATGTCCTCGGCCTCGGCCGCAGCCTCATCCAGGCCACCTGGGACCGGGTCGCGCCGATCGTCGGCGAAGACAGGGTCTGGGTGGTCACCGGTGAGAGCCACTTCGATCAGGTCGCCGGACAGCTGCCGCATATCGCCCGCGGCCAGATCATCACCGAACCCTCCCCGAAGGATTCCGCGGCGGCCATCGGACTGGCCGCCATGCTCATCGCCCGCGAGGATCCCGAGGCCATCGTCGGATCGTTCTCCGCGGACCATTCGATCACGAATGTCGACGAATTCCGCCTCGTCATCGACCAGGCCGTCGCGGCCGCGGAGACCGGGGACATCGTCACGATCGGCATCATGCCGCGCAATCCCGCCACCGCCTACGGCTATATCGAGACCGGCGACCTGCTCGGCCTCGACGGGCGCCCACGGCCAGGCGTGCGTTGGCCTTCGCAGAGAAGCCGGAGGCGAGCACGGCTCGTCAGTATGTGAACTCCGGCCGCTACCGCTGGAACGCAGGTATGTTCATCGCCAAGGCTTCATCCCTTCTCGACATCCTCGCCGAGGAGGACCCCGCCCTCTACTCCGGACTGGCCCGGATCGCTGAGGCCTGGGACACCCCCGACCACGACGAGGTCCTGCCCGCCGTATGGCCCGGACTGGAGAAGCGGGCCATCGACTATGTGGTGGCCGAGCCCGCAGCCGCGGCCGGTCGGGTCATCGTCATCCCCGGTGACTTCGGCTGGGACGACGTCGGCGACTTCGACTCGGTGGCCCGACTGCGCCAGCCGGTGCCGGGGGAGCCGCGGGGAGTGATCTCGATCGGCGGGAACACCGATCTCCTCGAAGTCGATGCCTCGGGGGTCGTCTTCTCCGAAGGCCCGCGGACGGTGGCGATCGTCGGACTCGAAGACCTCGTCGTCGTCGACACCGACGACGTTCTGCTCATCACCTCGCGCTCACACGCTCAGGATGTGAAGAAGGCCGTGTCCGTCGCCGGTGAGCGCGGACTCGACGAACTGCTCTGAGCCGCGGGGCCGCTCCTGGTGTGAGGGGTCTTCGCTCCGGCCGGCCGTCTCGGGGCGGGGTGTCTCGGCTTCGGTCCGCCGCCCCGGCGTTCGGGGGATCGAAGCGCGAAGTATGTCGAAATTGGTCGCAATGGGCACATTTATGACATCGAGTGCCTAGCATTGCTTGAAATGTTCGACATCGCCCATCCCCGACCTCCCCGCACTGAAGGACCCGACGTGATCAGCTCGACAATCGCTGAGATCGGTGCTGAACTCATCGATTTCCGCCGCGACATCCATGCCTATCCGGAACTGTCCTTCCAGGAGTTCGCGACCACCGACAAGATCGTCGCCCGACTCGAGGCCGCCGGACTCACGCCGAAGCGCCTCGACGGCACCGGAGTCGTCTGCGACGTCGGCGAAGGCCCAGTGGCCGTGGGGCTGCGGGCCGATATCGACGCCCTGCCCGTCGACGACCTCATCGATGAGGAATTCCGTTCCACCGTTCCCGGCGTCGCCCATGCCTGCGGCCACGACGTCCACCTGACCTCACTCATCGGTGCCGGCATCGCCCTGCAGAAGATCCACGAGACCCGCCCCGGCGGACTCGGCGGACGCGTGCGTCTGATCTTCCAGCCCGGCGAGGAAGTCACCCCCGGTGGGGCGCTGCGCGTGATCTCCCAGGGCGTCCTCGACGACGTGCCCGAGGTCTACGCCGTCCACTGCGACCCGAACGTCGACATCGGGAAGGTCGGATCGCGCATCGGCGCCATCACCGCAGCCGGCGACACCGTGATCATCCGCCTCTCCGGTCACGGCGGCCACACCTCACGCCCGCACCTGACCGAGGACCTCGTCTACGCGCTCGGCAAACTCGCCACCGACCTGCCCTCGACTCTCGGTCGCCTCATCGATCCGCGCCACGCGATCTCGCTGGTGTGGGGTGAGATCAGCGCCGGTCACGCCGCGAACGTCGTCCCCAGCGAGGGGATCCTGCGCGGAACCCTGCGCTGCCTCGACGTCGACGGGTGGAATCAGGTCGCTGAGGTGCTGCCCGAGCTCGTCGATCGCATCGCCGGACCCTACGGGGTCGAGGTCGACCTCGAACATCGCCGAGGCGTCCCTCCGGTGGTCAACACCGAAGACCAAGTCAGCCTCATCGAATCGGCGGTCCGCGGGGAACTCGGTGAGAACTCCGTGCAGCTGACCCCGCAGTCGATGGGTGGTGAGGACTTCGCCTGGTACCTCACCCACTGCCCGGGAGCGCTCATCCGTCTGGGCACCCGCACGCCCGGCGGCATCACCTACGACATCCACCAGGGTGATCTGCTCATCGATGAGCGAGCCGTGGAGATCGCCGCCCGCGTATTCACAGCCACCGCGCTCAAGGTCCTCGACCGGGACCGCTGATTACCCGGCCGGGGTGCCGGGCCGATAATCTGGATGCCATGAGCCACGCAGCCCACAGCACCTCCATTGCTGCCTTAGCCGCGGTGGGCACCCTGGTGCTGACCGGCTGCTCCGTCTCTGCTCCCGAAGCCCTCGAAGAGGAGCGACTGGGCTGCCTCGTCTCGGCACCGGCCGGCTTCGACGATCACTCCGCCGGTGCTCTCACCCTCGAGGAGACGGAACTGGCCCGTGGCGCCGGGGTCTTCTCGGGCACCTCGAGTCAACGCGTCTCGAGTGGGTCGGCCACCTCGGGGGCACTGGATCGGATGAACCGACAAGACTGTGCACTGACCACGGTCATCGGGCCCGGCGGAGCAGACGAACTCGCGGACTTCGCCGCCGCGCACCCCGACGACCTGTTCCTCGGAGTCTCCAGCGGCACAGACGACCTGCCGAAGAACGTGCTGAGCATGGATTTCGACCTCGTCCCGCCGGCGTTCATCGCCGGCTACACCGCGGCCACTGCCTCCGAGACAGGGAAGGTCGGCGTCGTCGTCTCCCACGGGTTCCCGCAGTCCGAACGCATTCTAAATGCCTTCGACGCCGGCGTCGACCTCTACAACAAGGAGAAGGACGAGGACCTGCCGAAGGCGGAGTCCTACCGTCCCTCCTCGGGTGGGGCCGCCTCGGCGAGCGGTTCGCCTCGGACGATCGACGACACCCGCAAAGCGGGGAAGGAGTACTTCGAACGGTCCTTCGACGTCGACGTCGACGTGCTCGTTCCCTTCGGGTCGGCGGCCGCGATGGGGGTGGTCACCTCGGCGGAGGAGAAGCGGATGAACCTGACCACGGCCACGGAGGCACCCGAGGGCGACGACGAAGGACCGAGCCTGCCGAAGATCGTGTGGTACGGAACAGCGGGCGGATTCTCCAAGACGATCGTGGCCAGCGTGGAACCGAACGTGCGCCGTGGACTGCGCACGATGTTCCCCGATTGGCCGCAGAGCAAGAACCCCGACGAGGTCGCCCCTGCGCCGAAGACCGGGCCCGAGGAGATCGGCGGCTTCCGCATCGCCGACCGCCACTACTGGGGCACCCTCGACAACGGTGGAGTGCGCATCGTCGCCGAGGACGGATTCCTCTCCCGCGTCTCCGATGCCGGTCGCGGGATCACGGACCTCAGGGAGCGGATCAAGAGCGGGGAGATCGACCCGGAGAAAGGATGAGGGGCTCAGTCGTCATCGGATAAGCTGAGACGGTGATGAATGTACCCGCCGGCGTCGCATCGGACGACCCCATCCTGCAGCTGCCCAAAGTCTCCCTCCATGATCACCTCGACGGCGGTCTGCGCCCGTCGACGATGATCGAACTGGCCGACTCGATCGGTCACACCCTGCCCGCCTCCGATGCAGAATCGCTGCGCAGATGGTTTTCGGAGTCCGCGAATTCCGGTGATCTGGTCCGCTACCTCGAGACGTTCTCGCACACCGTGGCGGTCATGCAGAGTGAGGACAACCTGCGCCGTGTGGCCAAGGAATGGGTCCTCGACCAGGTGGCCGACGGAGTCTTCTACGCCGAGGCTCGGTGGGCTCCCGAACAGCACCTCGAGGGCGGACTCGAGCTCGACGCCGTGGTCGAAGCCGTCCAGGCCGGTCTCGAAGAAGGTGTCTCCGAGGCCGCGGCCGACGGCAGGTACATCCGCGTCGGACAGCTCATCACGGCCATGCGTCAGGCCGACAACTCGCTGGCGATCGCCGAATTGGCCATCCGCCATCGTGAGAAGGGTGCGGACTCCGGTATCGTCGGCTTCGACATCGCCGGACCCGAGAACGGATTCCCGCCGTCCGCGCATCTCTCCGCCTTCAACGCCCTGCACCAGGCGTATGTGCCGGTGACGATCCATGCCGGAGAGGCCGCCGGCAAAGAATCCATCCACGAGGCGGTCACCATCTGCCACGCCCAGCGTCTGGGCCACGGCGCTCGCATCGTCGAGGACATGGACATCGTCGACGGTCAGGGTCAGCTCGGCAGCCTCGCCGCCTGGGTCCTCGACCAGCAGATTCCGCTGGAACTGTGCCCGAGCTCGAACCTGCAGACCGACATCGGCGGCACCATCGCCAGCCACCCGATCACGGGACTGAAAGACCTCGGCTTTGCGGTCACCATCAACCCGGACAACCGGCTGATGTCCGGCACATCCGTGTCGCGTGAGATGCGCCTGCTCGTCGACGAGGCCGGCTGGAACCAGACCGACCTCGAATGGGCGACGGTCAACGCCATCACCGCAGCCTTCATGCCGCTGGATGTGCGTGAGCGCATGCTCGACGAGATCCTCATCCCCGGATTCGCCCGGGTGACCATTTGACCGCACGCAATGACCGGGCCGCAGGCACCGGCGCTTCACCGGAGCCTGAGGGACACGGCGTTCCCACACCGCGGGCGATGCTGCTGCCTGTGACGGTCCTCGGCATTCAGGCGTTGGCCCTGGTCGGGTCGGCGGTGTCGTTCATCATCACGGCGGTCACCGCCGGACCGTTGGCGACCTCGCTGATCGGCCTGGCCGTCATGTTCTTCATCTTCGCAGCCGGTGTCGGTGCCGCGGCCCGCGGCGCCTGGCGTCTGCACAGGTGGGCGCGTCCGGCGGCGATCGCCTTCGAGCTGCTCGTCATCGTCTTCGCCTTCAGCGTCATCGCGGGGTCCCTGTGGCTGGGGCTCGCCTGCCTGGTCACCGCCATCGCCGTGCTCTTGGGCTTCTTCCTGCCCGCCGTCGTCGAGGCCTACAACCGCGCCCTGACCGACTGAGCGGGTTTAAGCGGGTCCTCGTCCGGATGTAGGTCGTTATCGGATACTTTCGAGCGAGAGAAGTATCCGATACCGACCTGAATTCTGCGCTGGGTATCCGATGGCGACCTGCGTTCTTTCGAATTCGAGCCATTGCAACCACCCACCACCGGTGGGCGAATCCGTTAAGTGTGCCAAGATTGCCCAAAGACAGCGTCAGAATGGCAATCTGCGCACACTTAATTCTTGTCAGCGGTGCTGGCTGGGCGGATTCCGACCGACAGCGCCGTCCGCAGCGCGCCAGCGGCTGCCGGCCGGCAGCCTCACAAGGGCGGCGGCGACCATTTCTGGACGCTCGCGGCCTGCGAGGCGATGAGTCTCGACGGTACGGCTGAGATGACGGCGTTGCGCAACCCTGCCAACAGCGGCGATTCGAGCTGGAGCACCTGCCCCATGAGGCGGGACTTCTGCGCGATCGACTGCGTCCGTGGCCGACGCAGTGACTCATAGCGCTGCAGCGCCGCCTCGAGCTCGGCACGGTCCTCCGCACTGTTTCCTGCACGACCGCGCGCGAGCAGCGGAGCGAGCAGGACGGTGAGCGTCGCCGCGTCCTCGAGGGCCTGCCCTCCACCCTGACCGAGGTTCGGCGTCATCGCATGAGCGGCATCGCCGATGAGCACGACACGGTCACGATGGAACCTGGCCAACCGGCGGGAGAGGTCGGAGATCGCGGTGCGGCGGACCTCCTCGGCGGGGGTGGCGGCGATGAGATCGGCGATGGGGGAGTGCCAGCCCGTGAACATCTGCTCGACGGTGGCCTTCTCGTCGGCGAAGACCGCGTCCTGCGGCATATTCGCCACCGCGAACCAGTAGACGCGGCCGTCGGCCAACGGGGCGATGCCGAAGCGGCGCCCGTGTCCGACCGATTCCCCGGCTTCACCGGACAGATCCACCGGCACCGAGGTGATGCCCCGCCACGCGGAATACCCGGAGTACCGCGGTGCGATCGTCTCTCCTTCGACGACGGTGCGGGTTCGGCTGTGCAGACCGTCGGAGCCGATGATGAGGTCGAAGTGCTCGGATACTGCGGAACCGGCGGACCCGGGTTCTTCGACGGTCAGCGTCCCGTCGGTGCCGGTCACGGTCGCCTCGGAGTCGGTGTGCACCGTCCCCGGGGTCAGAGCGTCGAGGAGTATGCGGTGGAGATCGGCACGGTCGACGATGCGCAGGGCACCGACCGCATCGTTGGGCACTTGAGCGATCCAGCGCCCGTCGGCGAGCCGCTGACCTGCGGCGAAACCTTCGACACCGGCGTCGGTCACGGCATCGAACGCCTCGCTCAGACCCAGGGTCTCCAGAGCGGCTAGACCGTTGGCGAAGATCGACAGACCTGAACCACCGGCTCTGACCTCGGATGCGCGTTCGAACACGGTCACCTCGGCGCCCGCTCTCTGCAGGCCCACGGCCACCGAGAGTCCGCCGATTCCAGCTCCGATGACGGCGATCTTCATAGAGTCATCGTCGCACGCAGGGCGTCGACTGGCGAGAGGCGGCGGGCGCGAAGCGGAACGGAGTGACTACTGGAGGAACTCTCCGCAGGCTTCGGTGAGGAAGTCGCCGGCGACTCCGCCCTCTTCGCCGAGGCTGATGGCGGTCTTCTGGATGCCCCACCACACGCGCGGCGAACCGCCCCACTGCTGGCGGAACTCTTCGCGGCGGCCGGGATCCTCGGCGAGGTCGTCGGCGGCCAGGGCGATGCGGTCCTGAGCGTCATCGGCGGTGCAGCGCTTCTCGTCGTTCGGGCCCTTCGGGTCGAGCTCGGGGATGTCTGCGTCGTCGACGGTCTTGAGTGTGTACGCCGAGTTGCCGATCTCCTCGACGTCGAAGGTGCCGTGGATGAGCAGGAACGGGGAGGCACCGTCATCGACGTTCTTCGCATCGACGGTGACACTGACGCTGTCCGGACTGTCGGCGGTCACGGTCGTCTCTCCGGACTCGGGAACCTCGGGATTGCCGGTGTGCACGTAGACCTTGAGGTAGGCCTCGGTCTTCTTCTCGGCCGCCTCGGCGAGGCCCTGCCACAGCGGGTCGGTGTCCTTCGCGCCGCCGGGGGAGGAATCGACGACGGACACTTTCGGCGCATCGTCGGGCGTCTCGATCGGGGTGACCTCTTCCTTGCTCACCGAGGGGCGCGGCTGCGGGCGGGTCTCTTCGGGGGTCGACACGCAGGCCGTCGTCGTGGCAGCAATCGCAGCGGCAGACAGCAGGGCAAGGGGGCGAAGTCGCATGGTTCCTCGTGGTGTCATCAGCGTCCAGGTGGTATCGCGTCCAGCCTAATGCGCGGGATGGTCCGAGCCCGGGTGGACGCGCGGCGGGGCGGCGAAAGCGGCGGGCGCGGGCGCTCAGTTTGGGACCCAGCCCAAGGTCTCAACGCTGACGAACCTCGGCGATGAGTTCGCGCAGTCCCTTGAGCTGAGTTCCCGAGGCATCGAAGTTCGCTTCGTCAAGCCACGCTTCGTAGGCAGAGCGCAGCGCCGGCCATTCGCCGTCGATGATCGAGAACCATGCGGTGTCGCGGTTGCGGCCCTTGTACACGAGGTGCTGACGGAAGACCCCTTCGAAGGTGAAACCGAAGCGTTCGGCGGCCTTCTTCGACGGAGCATTCGCGTCATCGCATTTCCACTCGAACCGACGGAAACCGGAGGAGAAGGCGAGATCGGCGCAGAGGTACAGCGCCTCGGTGGCCGCCCGAGTCCGCGACAGTGCCGGGCCCCAGAGGATGTGCCCGATCTCCATGACGCCGTTGGCCGCATCGATGCGCATCAGCGCCTGCCGGCCCTCGGCCCGACCGTTGGATCGGTCCACGACGGCGAAGAAGAGGGGATCGGAGGAGTCGGCCGCCTCGGCGATCCAGGAATCGAAATCCCCGCGTTCGGTCTGCGGCGTCTGGGGCAGGTATCGGAACCGATCGTCGATCCCCTCTGCGGTCGACACCGCGGCGAAGAGGCTATCGCCGTGATCGGCCGCATCGAGCGGTTCGAGGTCGACATACCGACCATGGATCGTCTCTCGCCGAGGCGGCTGTGCGCCCTGGAAATTCCTGAGGTCGTCGTGCATGGCTGAGTCCTCGTCGTCGGGGTTCGTGGTGGGGCAGATGTGACAGGAGACCGGTTCAGTCCTCGCCGCCGTCGAAACCGGTGGACAGCTCCCGCAGCAGTGCGGCCAATTTGCGGCTGCCGGCGGGGGTGAGGCCGCTGAGGATCTCCCGCTCCTTCACGAGCAGATCCGCCAGGGCGGAGTCGACCGTGGCGCGGCCGCTGTCGCTGAGCTGGACGAGCACCCCGCGTCGATCACCGGGATCGGGACGGCGATCGACCCACCCGCGAGCGACGAGTCGGTCGATGCGATTGGTCATGGTGCCGCTCGTGACCAGTGTCTCCTGCAACAGTGTCGAGGGGGAGAGCTGATAGGGCTCGCCGGCTCGGCGGAGGGCGGAGAGCACATCGAAGGCCCACCCCTCGATGCCGTAATCGGAGAAGCTCGACTTCCGTGCCAAGTCCAACTGCCTGGCCAGCCGCGAGACTCGGGAGAGGATCTCCATCGGGGAGACGTCGAGATCCGGACGCTCACGTCGCCAGGCTGCGACTATTCGATCCACTTCGTCCATGAATCGATTTTACGTCCATATCAAGAATCTTGAGCGCAAAGATACTTTTTGACGAGAGATTCCTTACGCTCAGGGTCCATTTAACCTGCAAGGTTGGATGGACGGGTGCGTTTGGGAATATGGTTGTCCTTGGTTGTTGCATCCGTCAACGAACCTGCAGGGGCCAACCACCCGGCAGCAGAAACGAAGGAAAACACGTGGATCTTTTCGAGTATCAAGCACGTGACCTGTTCGAGAAGCACGGAGTGCCCGTGCTCAAGGCCCAGGTCGCGACGACGCCAGAAGCAGCGAAGAAGGCAGCCGAAGACCTTGGCGGCGGTGTCGTCGTCGTCAAGTCGCAGGTCAAGATCGGCGGCCGTGGAAAGGCCGGCGGCGTCAAGGTCGCCAAGAACCCCGATGAGGCCGAGGCTCGCGCCAAGGACATCCTGGGACTCGACATCAAGGGCCACATCACCGAAAAGGTGATGATCGCCGAGGGTGCCGACATTGCCGAGGAGTACTACTTCTCCGTCCTCCTCGATCGGTCCAACCGCACCTATCTGGCCATGTGCTCGAAGGAAGGCGGCATGGAGATCGAGCAGCTGGCCGTGGAACGTCCGGAAGCGCTCGCCAAGATCCCCGTCTCCGCTATCGACGGCATCAACGATGCCAAGGCAGCAGAGATCGCCGAGGCGGCCGGCTTCGATGCCGACACCGCCGCGAAGGTCGCCCCCGTTCTGACCAGCCTGTGGACCGTCTTCGAGAAGGAAGACGCCACCCTGGTCGAGGTCAACCCCCTGGTCAAGACCGGTGCCGGTGACATCATCGCCCTCGACGGCAAGGTCTCGCTCGACGACAACGCCGACTTCCGCCAGAAGGAGCACGAGGAGCTGCGCGACATCAGCGCAGAGAACCCGCTGGAGCTCAAGGCCAAGAAGCTCGACCTCAACTACGTCAAGCTCGACGGTGAGGTCGGAATCATCGGCAACGGCGCAGGACTGGTCATGTCGACCCTAGACGTCGTCGCCTACGCAGGTGAGAACCACAACGGCGTCAAGCCCGCGAACTTCCTCGACATCGGAGGCGGCGCCTCGGCTGAGGTCATGGCCAACGGACTCGACGTCATCCTCGGCGATGATCAGGTGAAGTCCGTCTTCGTCAACGTCTTCGGCGGAATCACCGCCTGTGACGCCGTGGCCGACGGCATCGTCAAGGCCCTCGAGATCCTCGGCGACCAGGCCACCAAGCCGCTCGTCGTCCGCCTCGACGGCAACAACGTGGAAGAGGGACGCGCCATCCTCCAGAAGGCCGCGCACCCGCTCGTCACGCTCACTGACACGATGGACGGTGGAGCCGACAAGGCCGCCGAACTGGCTGCTGCCAAGTAAGGAAAGGTCTTTACAACAATGTCTATCTTCCTGAATTCCGATTCGAAGATCATCGTCCAGGGCATCACCGGCGGAGAGGGCTCGAAGCACACCGCCCGCATGCTCGCCGCCGGATCGAACGTCGTCGGCGGTGTCAATGCCCGCAAGGCCGGCACCACTGTGAAGCACAACGACCAGGCCGGCAACGAGGTCGAACTCCCTGTCTTCGGGTCCGTCGCCGAGGCGATGGAAGCCACCGGTGCCGACGTGTCCGTGGCCTTCGTGCCGCCGGCATTCTCCAAGGACGCCGCGATCGAGGCCATCGACGCCAAGATCGGTCTGCTCGTCATCATCACCGAGGGCATCCCGGTGCAGGACTCGGCAGAGGTCTGGGCCCGTGCGCAGGCGGCCGGAAACGCCACCCGCATCATCGGACCCAACTGCCCGGGCATCATCACCCCCGGTGAGTCGCTGGCCGGCATCATCCCGGCCGACATCACGAAGAAGGGCAAGCTGGGCCTCGTCTCGAAGTCCGGCACCCTGACCTACCAGATGATGTACGAACTGCGTGACCTCGGCTTCTCGACCGCCATCGGCATCGGCGGAGACCCGGTCATTGGCACCACGCACATCGATGCGCTCGAAGCATTCGAGGCCGACCCGGAGACCGAAGCCATCGTCATGATCGGCGAGATCGGCGGAGACGCCGAAGAGCGCGCAGCCGCCTTCATCAAGGAGAACGTGACGAAGCCGGTCGTCGGCTACGTCGCAGGCTTCACCGCTCCCGAGGGCAAGACAATGGGCCACGCCGGCGCCATCGTCTCCGGCTCCTCGGGAACCGCTCAGGCCAAGAAGGAAGCCCTCGAAGCTGCAGGTGTCAAGGTCGGCAAGACCCCGACCGAGACCGCTGAGCTCATGCGCGGACTCCTCGGCTGAGTCGAGCACTCCCGCATCGGGTGAGCGCCTGACCGGCACTCATCCGAACCAGACCGCGGCCCGCCTCCACACTCGGAGGCGGGCCGCAGTGCGTTTCGGTCGCTTGGGTCCGCGCCTGGGTGCTGCAACTGCTTCGAAGTGTGGGCGCACTGCGCAAATTCACGGCGGATGCCTTTTGAAGCAGTTCCTGTCTGCGGAGGGTTACGGACCGCACTGCACGCGTCGCGGTCCACGTACTAGTCTGAGATCGTGAACTCCCAGACATCTGATCAGACGGCGCAGTCGACGAACCCCGCGGACACCCTCCCCAACACCGGCACCCCCGCGCCGCCAGTCGACACCAGCCCCGACGCGCACCCGCGCAACTTCGGCTCCGACAACTGGGCCGGAGTCCACCCCGAAGTCATCGCCGCCATCGACGAGGCCAACGTCGGCCACACTCCCGGCTACGGCGGAGATCCGTGGACGCAGCGTTTCCGCGAGATCATGGCCCACCATTCGGACCCGAAGCCCAGGCGTTCCCCGTCTTCAACGGCACCGGCGCCAACGTGCTGGCCCTGCAGTCGGCACTGCCGCGGTGGGCGGCGGTGATCACGGCCGCCTCGGCGCATATCAACTACGATGAGACCGGCGCCCCGGAGAAGGTCGGCGGACTCAAGATCGTCGGCGCCGCGACCGAGAATGGCAAACTCACCCCCGAGACCATCAAGGGCGCGATCATCGGCCGCGGCCACGAACACAATGCGCAGCCGCTGGCCGTGAGCATCTCCCAGTCCACCGAATGGGGCACGACCTACACCCCGGACGAGATCGCCGCGATCGCTGCCACCGCTCATGAGCTCGACATGATCGTCCACGTCGACGGCTCCCGGTTGGGCAACGCCGCCGCCCACCTCGGCGTCGGACTCGGCGACATCACGACCGCGGTCGGCGTCGACATCATCAGCCTGGGCGGGACGAAGAACGGGCTGCTCGGCGCGGAGGCCGTCGTCGTCCTCAACCCCGGCATCGGCCACGGCATGCGCTTCCTGCGCAAGATGAACCTGCAGCTGGCCTCGAAGATGCGCTTCCTCTCCGCTCAGCTCAATGCCCTCTACGAAGGCGGCCTGTGGAGGAATTCGGCCAACCGGTCCAATGGGATGGCCCGGTACCTCGCCGACAAGCTCGCCGAGGTGGTCGACAGCGGCCGAGTCCCCGGAGTCGAGATCGTGCAGAAGGTCGAGTCGAACGTCGTCTTCGTCCGTATGCCCGCCGAGGTGGCCGCCCGCGCCCGGCAGAAGTTCGCCTTCGCGGATTGGCCGCTGGAGAAGGACATCGTCCGCCTCATGTGCGCCTTCGACACGACACGAGAGGACGTCGACGCACTCGTCGCCGCCATCGCAGGGGACTGATCCTACGCTCCCTGGCTGCGGAACCGTCGAGCGGCCGTGCCAGCCACGACGGCTGATACCTGCCTGAACTGACAATTGTCCGCAGAAAAGAACACTGAAGAAAGAAGATGAATGAAGAAAGCCCTCGTTCCTGCCCTGACGATTCTGCTCGTGCTCATCGTCGGGGTGATCGGATACATCCTCAATTCGGGTCCGGTATCGGGCGACGAAACGGCGGATGACTGCGACGTCTCGGCCTACACCATGGGTGTGAAGTGGCAGCAGCAGAGCGCTGAGGCGATGGCACTGCAGGGACAGACCTATGAGATGGCTACGCGTCAGCTCGACAAGGCCGTTTCCAAGGCCCCGGACGGGGAAGATCTGGCTATCATGACCGACCTCGACGAGACTGCCATCGACAATTCTAAGCTTCTGGCCCGTGATATCGCCAAGTGCCATGACTTCAGCGGCTGGGACACCTGGGACGACTGGGAGGAGAACGGGGAGCCGACAATGATCCCCGGTGCGTTGGAATTCTTCGAACATGCCGACCAGCTCGGAGTCGACATCTACTACGTCTCGGACCGGACGGAAGAGAATCGGGCGAAGAATGTCGAAGCCATTGCCAAGTTGGGCCTGCCCCAGGCCGATGACGAACACGTGATGCTGCTTGGCCCGCCGAAGGATGAACGGCGTGCGAAGGTCGAGGCGAACCACACCCTGCTCATGCAGCTCGGTGACACCCTGCACGATTTCGATGGCGCATTCGCGGATGCGTCCGTCGACGAGCAGAGGAAACTGGTGGAGAAGAACCGTGCGAAGTTCGGCACCGAATGGATCGTCCTACCCAATCCGACCTACGGCGACTGGAGCGAATCCGACCTGGACGCATGGGACGCACCGGTTCGTGCTGATGACTGAAGTCGGTCGGCGGACCGACTGCGGGCCCGGCTGAACGCCGACCCAAGCAGCGATCCCATTGAAATTGCCCCGCACTGACGACAGTGCGGGGCATTCTCGTTCCAGCGAACCGGCGCGCGACTACTTCTTCTTGCGCCGGTCGACCTTGACGGAAACGACGGGAACCTCGGAGTCGAGGATGATGCGCTGGGCCGTCGAACCCATGATGAGCTTGCCGACGGGGGAGCGGCGGCGTGATCCGATGACGATCATGCGGGTGTCGGCGGTCGCCTCGGCGAGAGCCAGGAGCTCTTCGACGGGATCATTGCCGCGGAGGAACTGAAGGATCTCATGGGAGACCTCGGAGGACTTCAGCGTCTCCTTGAGCTCCTCGATGTCCTTGCTGGTGGCCACGCCGCGCTCGTCGGGAGTCTCGCCGATTCCGGCATTGAGGACGACGAGGACGTCGTCGAATGCGCGGGCCTGCTCGATGCCGAATTCGACAGCGGCCTTGCCTTCGGGCGAGGGGGAATAACCGACGAGAATTGTCATGATCTCTCCTGGTGCGACATTGGACGAAGCTCTCTCAATTAGTAGCATATCCGCCCTGTTCGGACGGGCGGCAGTTCACTCTGCGAGGACGGAATCGGTGAACTCGACTGAGATCTTTCTCACCGGCCGGAACAGGCCTTTTCGTCATCGAGCGCTGCTGCACTGAATCCCCGCCGAATCCACACTGCATCCGCGCCGAATACGCGCGAAAGCGGGCATCCGAGAGCAGATCTCAATTACTGACCGAATCGTCAGTTGCGTTGACACGGCAGTAAGGTGACCTGGGCGCTCCGGGCGCCGCGTACGAGTGAGAAAGTAGAAGCATTGACAGATCAGAACACGCATCTCGACCAGGCGAAGACCGGTGAGACCCCAACGCAGAAGAAGTCGGAATGGCAGACGGTCAAAGCCATCATGGCCGCCTCGTCGGGCAACCTCGTCGAATGGTTCGACTTCTACATCTACGCCTTCTTCAGCGTCTACTTCGCTGACCAGTTCTTCGTCGCCGACAACCAGACGCTGGCCCTGATGCAGGCCGCCGGAGTCTTCTTCGTCGGCTTCCTCATGCGCCCCATCGGCGGATACATCTTCGGCCGCGCCGCCGACCGCCTCGGGCGCAAGAACTCGATGCTCATCTCCATCCTGCTCATGTGCGCCGGATCGCTGATGATGGCCCTGCTGCCCACGAGCGCGACTGTCGGCTCCTGGGCCGCGATCCTGCTGCTCATCGTGCGGATGATCCAGGGCCTGGCCGTCGGCGGCGAATACGGCGCCACCGCTACCTACATGTCCGAGGTCGCCACCGAGGGCAAACGCGGCTTCTACTCCTCGTTCCAGTACGTCACCCTCATCGGCGGTCAGCTGCTGGCCAGCCTGCTGGCCGTCGTCATGACCCATACTCTGGGCACCGAGCAGATCGAAGCCGGATGGTGGCGACTGCCCTTCGCCATCGGCGCCGCCGCCGCGATCGTCTCACTGTGGCTGCGTCGCGGACTTCAAGAGACCACCTCCGAGGACAGCCGCAAGGACGAGAACTCCGGCAGCTTCCGCGAAGTGCTGCGTCACCCGCGCGCCTTCTTCGTCGTCCTCGGCATCACCAGCGTCGGATCGCTCGTGTTCTACGTCTTCACCACGTACATGCAGAAGTTCCTGCTGCTGCAGAACGAAGGCACACCGGGCGAAGCGGAGTTCGACAAGGGCTCCATTGCCGACCTCATGACCATCTGCCTGCTCATCTTCGTCGTCATGCAGCCCATCGCCGGCAAGATCTCGGACAAGATCGGCCGTAAGAACAACATGCTCATCTTCGTCATCGGCATGATCGCGCTTCCCATCCCGCTGCTGGGCATGATCGGCAGGGCCGAATCCGTCCTCACCGCCGGCATCCTCATCGTCATCGCCATGGCGTTCATCAGCATGTACACCTCGATCTCCGGAATCGTGAAGGCCGAGATGTTTCCCGCCCACATCCGCGGAATCGGCGTCGGCTTCACCTATGCGGTCGGCAACTCGCTGTTCGGCGGCTCCGCCGAATACGTCGCCCTGTGGTTCAGCAACGCGGGAATCGGCACGTGGTTCGCCGTCTACGTCGTCGTCATCGCGATCGTCGGCTTCGTCGCCGTGGCGTTCATGCACGACAACCGCAAGCACTCGACGATCGACAACGCCGATTCCTCGGCGTACAAACGCATCGGCAGCTGATTCGTCGACAGCCGACCCCATCGCCGAGGCGGCCCACCCCGACCGCTGATCCGGCCCGCCCCGACGGTTGATCCCATCGCCGAGGCGGCTCGCCCCGGCCGTGAATGACGAGTGCCCCAGAACCCTGCGTTCTGGGGCACTCGTCGTCTGCCCGGAACTCGATGTTGGAATATTTGGATATATGTTGGAAAGTGATTGACGGCACGTGAATAGAGTCCTAAGATCATTCAAACCAACAGATAGCCACGTGGTTATTCGTCCGATTGACGAAGAGTCGCGCGAAGGAAAGGGCCGGACGTGTTCGCTGAAGAAAGGCAACGACGCATCGCTGAACTGGTCAGCGAAGCGGGCCGGGTCAATGTCACCGATCTGGCCGCCGATTTCGACATCACCACGGAAACCGTCCGCCGTGACCTCGCCGCTCTCGAAAAGGCCGGAGCCCTCCAGCGCGTCCACGGGGGAGCAGTGCCGTGCCGTCCCCACAGCCTCGAAGAGCCGACTTTCGGCGACCGTGAGATCCACAATCTCGATGAGAAGACCGCGATCGCCCGGATCGCCCTGAGCCTGCTGGAGGAGACGATGAGCATCTCCCTGGACGGCGGCACGACCTGCGCGGCCTTCGCCCGAGCGATCACAGACGAAGCCACCGCGCGCCAGTCCGCCGGACAGTCCCCTCGACAGCTGCGCGTGATCACGAACTCCCTGTCCGTCATCGACAGTCTGGCTGGTGCTCCCGGCATCGAGATCTTCGTCCTGCCCGGCCGATTCCGCCCGGTCACTCGGGCCATGGTCGGACCGCAGACGATCACGGCCATCGAAGGCCACCGAGTCGATCTCGCAGTGCTCGGCACCAACGGACTCAGCGACGACGGCGTCTCCACACCCGACCACGACGAGGCGGCGACGAAATCGGCGTTCGTGCACTCCGGACGCAGGGTCGCGGTGCTCGCCGACTCCGCAAAGTTCGATGCCGTCTCCCTGGTGCGGTTCGCAGAGCTCGACCAGATCGATGTCCTAATCACCGACGATGCGCCGGACGAGCCGATGTTGACCCACCTGGAGACCGCGGAAGTCGAGGTCGTCACTCCATGATCCTCACCCTCACAGCCAACCCGAGCCTCGACCGGACCATCGAGCTGTCCGGCCCGGTCCTCCGCGGCCAGGTTCAGCGCGCAGTCTGGGCCGGACAGCAGCCCGGCGGCAAGGGAGTCAATGTCTCCCGTGCCGTGGCCGCCGCCGATCGTGACACTCTGGCGGTTCTGCCCGGAGACGTCGACGACCCGGTGCTCACCGGACTCGACTCGATCGGACTGGCTCATCGCTCCATTCCCACCGGCACACCGCTGCGGTCCAATATCACCGTCACCGAACCCGACGGCACGACGACGAAGATCAACGAACCAGGCTCACTCTTGAGCCCGCAGTCCCAGAACGCACTGCTCGACCTCGTTGCCGACCAAGCCTCTGGGACGAGCTGGGTCGTCCTGGCAGGGTCGCTGCCGCCGGGAGTCGATGATGACTTCTACGCCCGCGCAATCGAACGCATCCGTGAGCTCGATGAGCCGCCGCTGATCGCCGTCGACACCTCTGGTGCTCCACTGGCTGCGGCCCTGACGGCCTCACCGGATCTCATCAAACCGAACGCCGAGGAACTCGCCGAACTCCTCAGTGCCGCAGGACTCCTGCAGGCTGCCGGTCTCCTCAACCCCGGAGGACCCCGGGACGACGCTCGGGCGGACAGCGACAGAGGCGCGACCGAATCGTTCGAGGCCGCCGAACCTCGCAAGACCGCAGAAGCGCATGAGTCCGCCGCACCCCTCGGAACCGCCGACCTGCTTGCGATCGCCGACCGCCTGGAATCCTCACCGCAGCTCACAGCCCGCGCCACATCGGCTCTGCTCACGGCAGGCGGCGCCCGCCCACGATCGATCCTTGCAACTCTGGGTGCCGGTGGAGCAGTCCTTGCCCAGCCGGAGACCGCGTGGCATGCCCAGCATCCGCCGATGGACGTTGTCAGCACCGTGGGCGCAGGCGATTCCACCCTGGCCGGGTACCTGCTCGGACTGACAGGCGGTCGCGAACCCAGTGCAGCGCTGGCGCAGGCCGTCGCCTATGGAGCCGCAGCCGCCCGGCTGCGCGGCACCGGAGTGCCGAGCCCGGAGGACGCGCGGACCGACGCGGTGACCGTGACACCACTTGAAGCAACCGCGGTAGCAGCCGCGCCCGCGCCACAAGCTGCCGCACCCACCGACGACTCTTCCCACCGACATGAGGGCACAGTCCCCGAAGCCGAGGAGGCACGATGACATCGCTCATCACAACAGAACTGGTGATCCTCGACGCGGATCAGGGGACGGAGTCGTCCGCTGTCATTCGCGCCCTGGCCGCCACGATCGCCGAACAGAGCCGCGCGAACTCAGGCGACGGACTGGCCGCCGCGGCGATCGCCCGCGAAGAGAAGACCCCGACAGGTGTTCCCGGAGGCATCGCCATCCCGCACGCCCGCACCGAGGCGGTCACCGAACCCAGCCTCGTGATGGCCCGACTGAACCCTCCGGTGGACTTCGGTGCCAAGGACGGCCCCGCCGACCTCGTGTTCATGATCGCCGCCCCCGAAGGCGCCGGCAAGGACCACCTCAAGCTCCTGTCGAAGCTCGCGCGATCGTTGGTCAAGAAGGACTTCGTCGCCTCACTGCGCGCGGCTGCAACCGAGCAGGAGATCGTCGACCTCGTCGAAACCGCACTGGGCCTGCGCGAGACGCCCGAAGAGGCGACTCCCACCGAGGCGGCCCCCACCGGCGGAGCGCCGACCATCACCGAGCCGACACCCACATCAGCAGCCCCCACCGAATCCCCCGCATCCTCGACCGACAATCCCCGCCGCGTCGTCGCCGTCACGGCCTGCCCGACGGGAATTGCTCACACCTATATGGCCGCCGACGCGCTCGCCCAGGCCGGCTCCGAGATGGGCATCGACGTCGTCACCGAGACCCAGGGATCGAGCGGCACGACCCCGATCGACCAAGCCGTCATCGATGCCGCCGATGCCGTCGTCTTCGCCGTCGACGTCGACGTCCGCGACAAGGCACGGTTCGCCGGCAAACCCTATGTGCAGGTGCCGGTCAAGGCCGGGATCGACGATCCGCAGGGCCTCATTCGCAAGGCCCTCGCCGAGGCGGACGCCCCCAACGGCCGCAGGCTCACCGCCGCTCACGCCGTCGACGACTCGTCCGAGACGCAGTCCGGCTCACGCGAAAGTGTCGGCGCCCACCTCAAACGTGTGCTGCTGACCGGCGTCAGCTACATGATCCCCTTCGTCGCGCCGGCGGTCTGCTCATGGCCTTGGGCTTCCTCCTCGGCGGATTCGACATCCCCGATTACGCCGAGGACATCGTCCTGGGCAACTCCCTGTGGAACCTGCCCACCGAATACGGCAACCTGGCACTCGGCCCCGTCGGCGCCTACTTAGGCGCCGTGGCCTTCCAGATCGGCAACCTGTCGATGAGCTTCCTCGTCGCCGCGTTGGCCGGATACATCGCCTTCGGAATCGCCGACCGGCCCGGAATCGCCCCCGGCTTCACCGTCGGCGCCGTCGCCGTGCTCATGGGTGCCGGCTTCATCGGCGGCATCATCGGCGGACTCCTCGCCGGCTACATCGCCCACTGGATCGGCTCCTTCGCCGCACCGAGGTGGCTGCGCGGACTCATGCCCGTCGTCATCATTCCGCTGGTGGCCTCCCTCGTCTCCTCGGGGCTGATGTTCATGGTCCTCGGCGGACCGATCAGCGCCCTGACCAAGGGCCTCGACAGCTGGCTGAGCTCGATGACGGGAACTGTCGCCGTCATCCTCGGGCTCATCCTCGGCACCATGATGGCCGTCGACCTGGGCGGCCCCGTCAACAAGGTCGCGTACTCGTTCGCCGTGGCCGGACTCGCCGCAGGCTCCGTCGAGAACCCCGTGCCGTGGGAGATCATGGCCACGGTCATGGCCGCCGGAATGGTTCCGCCCCTGGCCATGGCGTTGGCCACCGCTGTCCGTCCGCGCATCTTCTCCCAGGCGGAGAAGGAGAACGGCAAGGCCGCTTGGCTGCTCGGCGCCGCGTTCATCTCCGAAGGCGCGATTCCCTTCGCCGCCTCCGATCCGCTGCGCGTGATCCCCGCATCGGTCGTCGGAGCCGGCGTCACCGGCGGCATGACGATGGCCTTCTCCGTGACCAGCCAGGCCCCGCACGGCGGAGTGTTCGTCTTCTTCGCCATCGACTCGTTCCTGCTGTTCCTGCTCTCCGTCGTCGTCGGCACGATCATCAGCGCCCTGCTCGTGCTCGCGCTCAAGATCTTCGTCCGCAAGGGCGGAGCGGCAGGCCTCGCCGAGGCGACCGCCCCGTCCGCAGCGACCGCGACCGCAGCCGCGACGACCGGTTCGACCACCGGATCCGGTTCAGCCGACGAGGCGAATCCGACTGAACCGGTATCGTCGAACGCTGACGCCACGCGAGGTTGAACGCCATAGTGCGAGAGGCAAGAGAGGAAGGAATGGGGATGTCCGCAGAGATCTCAGGCATCGGAGTCGTACCCGGACGGGTCATCGCCCCGGCGCTCAGCATGCCCGAACCCGTGTCCGCACCCGTGGCGAAGCCGGCCCCGGCCGACACCGAGGCGGAGGCGAACAGAATCCGTGAAGCCTCGGCCGCCGTCCACGCCGAAGTGCGTGAGCGGGCGGAGACCGTCATCGGAGACGCCCGCGACGTACTCAAGGGCACCGCACTCATGGCCAAAGACCCCACTCTGGTGAAGACGGCGATCAAACGCCTGTCCGACACCGACGCGGAAACCGCCGTCTGGACGGTGGCCGCGGAAACCGCAGCCCAGCTGGAGAAGCTCGGCGGCTATATGGCCGAACGCGCAGCCGACGTCCTCGACGTCCGTGCCCGCCTCGTCGCCCACCTGCGCGGAGTGCCGGCACCCGGCATCCCGCACTCGACCGAGCCGTTCGTGCTCATCGCCACCGACCTCGCTCCCGCCGACACCGCGACGCTCGATCCCGAGCTTGTGATCGGACTCGTCTGCGAAGAGGGCGGGCCACAGAGCCATACGGCCATCCTCGCCCGATCGTTGGGCATTCCGGCCGTGGTTGCAGCCACCGGAGTCCGCGAGATCACCGACCGCACACCCGTCTTCGTCGACGGCGGTGCGGGCATCCTGCGCACCGAACCCGGAGCGTCGGAGAGTGAACTCGTCGAAGCGTGGGTGGAGACGGCCGGACGGCTGCAGTCCTTCACAGGACCCTGTCTGCTGGCAGACGGCACGCGGATTCCGCTGCGTGCGAATGTCGGCGACGGCGCTCAGGCACGGGCAGCGGCGGCCGCCGGTGCCGAAGGTGTCGGACTGCTGCGCACCGAGTTCTGCTTCCTCGATCGCGACACCGAACCCAGCGTCGAGGAACAGGCCGACGCCTACGGGCAGGTGTTCGCGGCCTTCGACGATCACAAAGTCGTCGTGCGCACTCTCGACGCCGGTGCCGACAAGCCGCTGCCGTTCCTCACCGACGCCGATGAACCGAACCCGGCCCTCGGCGTGCGTGGATTCCGGACCTGCCGACGGGCCCAGGGTGTCCTCGAACGTCAGCTCGAAGCGATCGCGCTCGCCGCTGCGAAACATGCAGTGACCGTCCACGTCATGGCCCCGATGATCGCCACGGCGGACGAAGCCGGGCAGTTCGCGGAACTCGTCCGCGCCGCCGGTCTCTCCACGGCCGGTGTCATGGTCGAGGTCCCGTCGGCTGCGCTGCAGGCAGCATCGATCCTCGGCGAGGTCGAGTTCGCCTCCATCGGCACGAACGATCTGACCCAGTACGTCATGGCCTCCGACCGCATGCTCGGCGGAATGGCCGAACTCAGCGATTCGTGGCAGCCGGCCGTACTGCAGCTCATCGGCATGGCCGCCGCCCAGGGTGCTGAGGCGGAGAAGTCGGTGGGCGTCTGCGGTGAGGCCGCGGCCGATCCGGCGCTGGCCGTCGTGCTCGTCGGCCTCGGAGTCACCAGTCTGTCCATGGCGTCGCGGGCTCTGCCGGCTGTCGCCGAGGTGCTGGCCGGTGTCACCATGGACCAAGCACAGCAGATCGCCCGCAGCGCCCTGGCGGCACGCAGCCCGAACGACGCGAAGGCCGCGGTCCGAGCCGAACTCCCGATCCTCAACGAGCTCGGCTTGTGAGACCGACCGTCGGGCAGTGAACCAGAGACACACGCAGCACCACCACAGACACCACCCATAGGCAACAACGAAACACCGGACCGGCCACCTCGACTGGTCCGAACAGGAAGGACAGCGTTATGGCAGAGACCATCGCAACAGTCGGAAGCACCGTCGGCCTGCACGCCCGCCCAGCAGCTCTGCTGGCCGAGGCCGCCGCGGACTCTGATCTCGAGATCACCATCGCCTTGGAGGGCGAACCTGCCGAGGACGCCCTCGACGCAGCCAGCGTGCTCTCCCTCATGGGCCTCGGCGCAGAATACGGTCAGAAGGTCGTTCTGCGCGCCGAAGGTGACGGAGCCGACGAAACGCTGGCCCAGCTCAAGCAGCTCATCGAGACCGATCACGACGCTGAAGGCTGAGCCGCTCTCGGTCGAGGAGGCGGCAAGTGATCCGATCGGATTAGACTGATCGAATGTCCGCCTCCCTGCTGCCCCCTGACTCCGCCGCCGTCCAACGCAGCCGGGACCTGCTGGCGGAGTCCCCACAGCTGATCGACATGCCCGGCCTGCCGCAGGCCCGCATGCTCGTCGACTACGTCATTGGACGCCGTTGCGGAGCCCTCGACGTCTCGGGCCGTGACACCGAAGGCACCTTCGTCGCCGCCGAACTCTCGGCCGAGGCCCCCGAGAACCTGATCCTCATCGATGATGCGCATGGTCTGCAGGCGACCCTGCTCAGTCGTCTGACGCAGGTGTGCACATTTAACGACCGCCTCGACGAGGCGCGGACCTTGGCCGCGGCGGTCGAGTCTCTGGCCGGAGCCGGCGAGTCCGCGGGTGCTGCCGGAGATTCCGGCACCGAGGCGGCCCCAGTGTTGGCCATGAGCGAGTTCGGTGAGATCGGGGAACTGACCGAACTCGCTGTGGGGGAGACGTGGGCCGTCGTCAACGCTCCGAAGGCGATGAATGCGCTCACCGAGACGATCGCGGTGCTGCAGCCGTTCGTGAGCACCATCATCGTCATCGGCCGCAGCGATGCGATGAGCCGCGGCGTCAACAAGGAGCTTGCCCGCGGCTTCGGCCGAGTCGATGTCTCGCCCGGGGTCGGCAAACACCGGATGATCATCGGCAGCCGCCCCCTGTCCTCCCCGAGTCTGCCCGAATTCCCACTCCGCGGCGTGATCTCCCACAGCGGAGTCGGCGAGGTCGAAGTCCGTGCTCATGGGGCCTGCTTCTCCGGGGCGAAGAGCGATGAGGGCTCGGCGCTGCTCATCGACTCTCTGCTGGAACTGCTCGCCGACGACGACCTGGAATCCGTGCTCGACCTCGGCTGCGGCAACGGCTGGCTGCTCACCGCGGCCATGCGGGCCTCGGGAGCGAATACGGGACTCGGCGTCGATGTGTCGAAAGCGGCGGTCGCCTCGGCGCGGGCGACTGCAGCGGCGAACGGAGTCGGAGTCGACATCATCCTCGGTGATGCTGCGGATCCGGAGGAGCCGGCCCTGGCGGGCCTCGGCGAATTCGACCTCATCCTGCTCAATCCGCCGTTCCATCAGGGAACGGCCATCGAAACTGAGACGGCCGCGGCGCTCATGGCCACGGCCGCCGAGCATCTGGCTCCGGGCGGGCAGGTGCTTACGGTGTTCAATTCCCATCTGCGCTATCGGGGTCGGCTCGAATCGATCATCGGAGCGAGTCGGCAGCTGGCCCGGAACAAGAAGTTCACCGTCATCGCCAGCCGCCGCGACTGAGCTTCGTCGGCCTTTGTGCGATCGGAGCCGCCGGTGCGCGGCCCGATCGCTCCTGCTCAGCGACGTCTGCTGCGGTAGATCCGCCAGGTGCTCACTTGGTCCCAGATGGTGATGATCCAGATCGCGATGGCTGTGATGATCTGCTGGATATCGGCGTTGGCGGTGTTCGTCAGCTCGGGGTGGAGGACTGGCTGGGTGAGCAGGGTGATGGTGAGGAAGACGGCCATGGCCACATCGATGATTCCGCCGATGAGCGCCACGGTCGGTTTCGCCGAAGCGGTCGTGAACTTGATGATCTCGATCGCGGCCATGAGAGCGAGGAACGCCCAGTAGCCGACCAGCCAACCGACACCGAGGTCTGGGTTGATGAACGTTTCGCCCTCGTTGAGGTGGCCGACGTAGAGCAGGGTCGTCGGGATGGACGGGAGGGTAGCCAGGGCCGCGAGGAACACCAACCCGAGCCCCGCCTCGGCGCGGATCTGTTTGCCGTGGGAATCACGTCGGTCGAGGTCATCGACGGACCACGTGCCAGGCTGTCGCTTCTTCATCGATGAGGAAGCGCCGCCGTCCGTTCTGCGGTCGCCGAGAGCGATGATGATCGTGATGACGGCGAATGCGGTCAGCAGAGCGGTGACGGTGTTGCCCGCAGTCTTGCCGATGATCTCTCCGATCTGAGCGTTGGGAGAGACTGCGATGGTGGCCACGACGTTGGTGAGCACCGCAAACAGGCCCACGATGGGCAGAACCCACCGCAGCGACCAGATATAGAGCGGGTAGGAATTGGGGCCGATGAGGTGCTGTGGGGAGTTCGAATACTCCCGGGACAGCGCGACGGGATCGCCGAGCTCTTCGAGGACCTCGCGTTCGATGGCGGCCGTGTGATCAGGGGAGGGGTCCGCATCCTCGCCGAGGCGGGCGTCGACCATGTCGTCGATCGTGGCGGTGATCTCGGCGGCGATGTCGGGACGGGAGTCTTCAGGCAGGTGGCGGGTGACGTTGTCGACGTAGATTTCGGTGAGCGCACTCATGGTGTTCCGTCCTTCCAGAGCTTGGTGATGCTGGAGTTGAGTTCGAGCCAGTGGCTGTGCAGTGCGGCGGCGACTTCGGCGCCGCTGTCGGTGAGCGTGTAGTACTTGCGGGGGCGGGCTTGTTCGGTATTCCATTCGGCCGTCAGCAGGCCCTGTTTCTCGAGCCGTCGCAGGAGGGGGTAGAGGGTGTTGGCCTCGGTGGTGATGCCTGCTTCGGTCAGCGTCGTCAGCAGCGAGTAGCCGTACTGCGGCCGTCGACAGGCGACGAGACTGGCGAAGACCACGGTGCCGCGTCGCAGCTCCTGTTCGTGGGTGGCCAATGCCTTCTGTGCGTCCTCGTTCATGCATCACACGATAGTGTGTGTAACACACTATTACAAGAGGAGAGGTATATTTCGCTGCAGCCCAGTTGAGGGTGAACAGCCCATGTTCAAACATGGGCTATTCGTCTTAAATTGGGCCATTCGCCCGAAGGGTGGCGTTGCCGCCCGCGTCGGAGCGGGGGAGGAGGCGCGAGGGAGCGGGGGTGACTGGTGGCGATGGACTTGGGTCTCGCCGAGGAGGTTCAGTCCGCGAGGTCGAGCATCGGTGTCGGCTTCCGGAAGCCTCGTGTGACGAAGGCGAGGTATCCGACTCCGAGAATCAGCCAGACGGCTCCGACGAGCAGAGTCCGCGGAGAAAGGCTCGTCCAAAGCCACAAGGTCAGACAGAATCCGATTCCCGGCAGAACGACAGAGCTGAGAACTGCACGGGAACCACGATTCTTCTCGTCGATGATGAAGTGTTTGATGACCGACAGATTCACTGCTGAGAACGCGATCAGAGCACCGAAGCTGACCATCTCCGATATGAATGCGAGGTCGACGGCGAGCGCAAGCAGAGAGACCCCGCCGACTGTGAGAGTCGCAATCGTGGGTGTGTGAAAGCGCGGTGACAAGCGGCCGAAGTAGCTTTTCGGGAGCACGCCGTCTCGACCCATCGCGAAGAGAACGCGTGAGACTGATGCCTGCGAGGTCAGAGCTGAGCCGCATGCTCCGGCGACATAGGCGGCGGTGAAGAAGGCGGTGAGGAATTCGCCGCCGGCCGCCGCCATGACGTCGAGCGCGCCTGAATCGACATCGGCGAACTGATTCGACGGGAAGACCAGCTGAGCCAGGTATGACAGAACAATGTAGATGAGGCCGCCGGTGACAGTGGCGATGACGATTGCGCGGGGGACTGCTCTCTTCGCGTCCTTGGCTTCCTCGGACAAAGTCGAGACCGCATCGAAGCCGAGGAATGACAGACACAGTATCGCTGCGCCGGCCATGACATTGTCGAATCCGGGTGCCGAGCCGTCACCAGTGAACGGCGCCGCTAGGTCGACAGAACCGGATCCGTGAATGAGGCGATGCCGAGCGCGGCGAAGACAACGATGAAGATTGCTTGAGCAGCGATGATGACGATGTTGGCCCGTGCAACGGAGACGATTCCGATGACGTTGAGGACGGTGACGAGAACAATGGCAGAGACGACGAAGACCCAAGCAGGGATCATGGGGAAGGCTGCGCTGAGGTAGATGCCGATGACGAGATAATTGATCATCGGCAAGAATAGGTAGTCGAGAAGCAGTGCCCAGCCGGCAACGAAGCCGATTCCTGCACCGAAACTCTTCTGCGTGTACGTGTATGCCGAACCGGCAAAGGGCATTGCCCCGGCCATCTTCGCGTATGACCTGGCGGTGAACACCATTGCCAGCAACGTGATGACGTAAGCGGCCGGGACGCGGCCGCCGGTGACCTGGGTGACGATTCCGTAAGTCGTGAAGACGGTCAGCGGAACCATATAGACGAGGCCGAAGAAGACGAGTGAAGGTACCCCGAGTGCACGTTTCAGGTGGGTTTGGGAGGTGTCTTGAGCGGTGGCGTTGTGATTGGAATGGGACATCATTGTCCTTTCGATTCAGTCCGCTGAATGGACGGCCACGCCGCGCAGGTATGTGCGGCGAACAGGGGCATCAGACAGTACCTGTGGGAGAAGTGTTCGAGGATCCGAATCGAGAACGATGAAGTCGGCGCTCGCGCCCGGACGGATCACTCCCCACTCGTCGGGGCTTTGGTCTGCAAATGCTTGGTGGGCAACCGCAGCCGAATAAGCGTCGAGAGAGCGTTCGACGTCGAGGATCTCTTCGGGAGTCCACCCGCCCTCGGGCTCACCGTCATCGGTCTGTCTGCTCACGGCAACGGCGAGACCCTCGAGCGGCGCCCCTGAAGTGCAGGGCCAGTCCGAACCGAACGCAAGGTGTCCGCCGCTGTCGAGGACGCTGCGCATCCGATATTGCGCTACGGCGCGTTCTCTGCCGATCCGGGGGACAGTGAGTACTGTCATGAGGTCATCGAGCTGAGCCCACAGAGGCTGCATATTCGCGATGACGCCGAGTTCAGCAAAGCGGGACAGGTCGGCAGAGTCGATGATCTGGGCATGTGCGATCACCGGCCGTCGATCACGGGCTTCGTTGTTCCGGATTGTGTACTCGATGGCATCCAATGCTTGTCGAACGGCCGCGTCGCCGATGGCGTGGATGTGGATCTGAAAACCTGCCGCGTCGACTTCGCGAACCGCCTCTGCCAGCGAATCTCCTTCCCAGACTCGCATGCCGTGGTTGTGAAGGGAGGAGCAGTAGGGCTCGATGAGCGCACCGGTTTCGTTCTCGATGACTCCGTCGGCGAAGAACTTCACGGTCTGAGCGGTCAGGTACGGATCCGAGAGTTCCTCGATCCTTTGGCGCGCAGAAAGCATTTCGGGCAGCTGTTGCGTGAAGCGGCGGGGATCGGCGTAGAACGCGAGGTTGAATCGCAGTTTGAGCCGATTCTGCTGAGAGGCGGACGCATAGGTCTCGACATCTGCTGGCTCCACCCAAGCGTCCTGGACCCAAGTGACGCCTCGAGCCAGGTAATAGTCGGCTGCCCGATCGAGAGCGCGAAGTCGGACGGAATCGTGGTGTGGCGGACGAACGGCGTCGATCAGATCAATTGCACCCCATTCACGCAGAGTGCCCAGCGGTGAGCCGTCGTCTCGGCGAGGAATCTCGCCAATCTGCGGCTCCGGGGTTGCGGCAGTGATTCCCGCGAGTTCCAATGCTCGAGAATTGCACCACACGGTGTGGTAGTCCCAAGCGCGAAGGACGACCGGTCGGTCGGACACGGCTCTGTCAAGCCATTCGGCGTCGAAGAGGCCGTCGCGTACGAGGCTGCCGTCATATGAGGCACCAGTGATCCAGTCGTCGTCGGGGTGAGCCTCGGCGTACCGTTTCACTTCAGCGATGATCTCTTCGACGCTCGTGCACGATCTCACCTGTGGGCCCTCTGCTTCCATGCCACCGAAGATCGGATGAGCATGGCCGTCGCCGAAGGACGGCATGAGGAACCCGCCGTCGAGATCGATGGACTCAAACTCTGCGCCGTCGTGGCTCGAGACAAGATCGAGGACGAGAGACACCGCGTGTGAACCAGCGGCAACGACAATGCCGTCTTGAACCACGAGGGAGTCCGCGGGTTCGGCACCGGCACCTAGCCAGACCGTGCCGTTGTGGAAGTGCTGAGTCTTCATGGCCGTCCTCCTGCTCCATTGCGTGTGGCCGGCCGCACCGGCGTTTACACGAACAGTGTTCGTATGTGACTGGGAACACGATACACTGCTCGAAAGATGTAGGGAAGTGCGAAATTGAGAGCGAGCATTCTGTGAGATTGAATCAGGATCGGCTGGTTGATGCCGCGCTCGCGCTTGTCGACGACCTCGGCGAAGAGTCATTGTCGATGCGAACTCTGGCGGCTCGCGTCGACAGACAGGTGTCGTCTCTGTACAACCATGTCTCCGGCCGAGGTGAACTCATCGAATTGATGCGCGCCCGTATTGTGGCTGGAATCGACGTTCAAGTATTCTCTAGGGTCGAGGAATCGTCGGAGAGCGTGCCGTGGGACAGAGCTCTGGAGCTGTGGGCCCGGACGTATCTCAGAGCCTTCGCCGACCACCCGAACCTCATCCGATTGCTGGCCACGACCTCGATTCGAGACCTCTCAACGTATGAAATGTATGACTCAGTGATCGGTGGACTTCGTCGAGGAGGGTGGCCGCAGGGTCAGACTGTGGCGGTGATGCGGTCCGTCGAAGCCTATGTCCTCGGTTCCGCTTTGGACATCGTCGCTCCGGTCGACCTCATCACTCAGGAATCGGCCGGAGATAGATTTGCGGAGATTCGAGGTGCGCTGGATCCTCAATTCGGCGAGAACTCGTCAGCGGTGGCGTCCTTCGAGTTTGGGCTGACTAGCCTGATCCAAGGTCTGAAGCATCGGCTTGAGGCTGTGTCGTGAGTCATTCGGCAAAGCTCGATGTCACACTCGACTCGTTCTGGGGGCGGGCCCGCAGACAGAACCCCGACCTACCGGAGGCGATGCCTGAAGCATGGGCCTTCGGCGCGACTCCCGAGCATGCGGACGACCTCCTCGCTCTAGTGCTGGCTGGGACCAAGACGGGCACCGCCTCGGCGCTGTGGGACATCGAAGCCGATGACGAATCCGTCCCCGAGGTGGGCGAACTGAGCATCATCCTTGACGGCCGAGGCCGGCCGAGGGCCCTCATCGAAACCACGGCGATCGACATCGTTCCGTTCTCCGGGGTGACCGCCGAGCATGCCCATGCGGAGGGGGAGGGCGACCGAACCCTGGCGGCCTGGAGCGAGATCCATGAGCGCTATTGGCAAGAGCATGGTCAACGCGGATTCGCGCCCGAGATGCCGGTCGTCTGCGAACGCTTCCGGTTGCTGTTCGACTTAGAAGACGAGGGGCGCGTCAGCGTCTCGGGTGACGAATCACAGGGGACGAACAGATGAACGAAACCGAATACTGGGGCCTCATTCACACGGAACGCGCGCGCCTGGCCGATCTGCTCACCACACTCGAACCCGAGCAGTGGGCGCTCGCCACTCAGTGTGCAGACTGGACGGTCGAGCAGGTTGTCGCCCACCTGACAGCCGCTGCCAACACCGGGCGGTGGGCCTGGATCCGCAGCATCATCCGGGCAGGATTCGACCCTGCGAAACACAACGCACGATTGCTCGAACGCCACCTCGGTGACTCACCGGAAGAGACACTTGCGAAGTTCCGTGAATCGATCGCTCTGACCACCGCTCCGACGAAGGACTTCCCGGCCTTCCTCGGCGAGGTCATCGTCCACGGCCAAGACATCGCACGACCACTGGAACTTGACCTGACCCCTGGCGCCGAGGCGACCGTCGAGGTGGCCCGATACTTCGCCGCAAAAGACTTCGCAGTGAACTCGAAGACCCTGGTCGATGAGTTGAAGCTCAGTGCCGTCGACGCCGACTTCGAGTCCGGAGGCGGACCGGAAGTGACCGGCCCGATCCTCGACCTCGTCATGGCCATGGCCGGCCGACCGGAAGCGCTGACAGAGCTGACGGGCGGCGGAGTCGCCGAGCTCCGGCGACGGATGGACTGAAACCTCAGCGGTCGGAGCACTGCGACGCGCGTGCCGGAACAGCCCTGACGACGAGATGAACGTTGACGGGTGCTCAGCCGAACCCGACGACTCCGACCGCCACCAGGACGAATCCGATCAGCTGCAGTGAAGCGCGCACGATCTGGAAGGCATCCCACCGTCTGCGCATGGCGATGAAGCCCTCGGGAGCGGTCTCCTCGGTGATCCGTCCCGTCCGGGAATTGATCGGGACGTTCCCGACGATTGTCACGACGAGAGCGACACCGAGGCTGATTGCGGCCGAAACCAGCCATGCATTGGGCTCATCGATGGCAATGATGATGGCCAGCGCGGTCGCCGCGGTCATCCCCACCGGCATCACCCGGCCGAACGTCTTCAGCAGGCCCCTCTCCATGACCAGCTGATCGTCCGTCCTCAGCTGACGGATCACGGGATGAACCAAGGCGGCCGACCCGAATTCCGCTGAGCCGACGAAGCCGGTGGCGAGGACCGCAGGCAAAGTCAAGGCATCCATGACCTCTCCTCTTAATAGGTAGTTATACTATCCATAATAGATAGTAGAGGTATCTGCTAGGGTCGAGCAAGACCAGTCACCGAACATTGCTGACAGTGCCGGGAGGAGATGACGATGCAGGAAGCAGCGGAGATGTCGGGGATGAGGATGGCGGAGCTGTCCCGTCGTTCGGGCCTCAGCGTGCCGACCATCAAGTACTACCTCCGCGAAGGACTGCTGCAGCCGGGACGACGGACAAGCGTGAATCAAGCCGTCTACGATCGCACTCATCTCGAGCGGCTGCGCCTCATCGGGGCGCTGACGTCGGTGGCCGGACTGCCGTTGGCGAAGGTGCGAGCCGTCGTTGATGCTGTGGACGGGCAGGCCTCGGAAGTCGAAGCGATGGGCGTCGTCCAGGACGCGCTCATCGACGAGGCCGAGACGGACGATACAGCCGCCTCGGCGATACTCGACCGCGCGATCACTGCGCGAGGGTGGCACTGCGCGAAGTCGTCACCGGCCTATCGGGCGGCTGTGAGCGCGGTTGCCATGTTGACTACGGAGAACCTGACTCCGATCCTCGACCGGCTCGACGCCTATGTCGAGGCCGCTGAAGACGTCGGTCGCACCGACCTCGACGCGATCAGCGACGCAGTCAGTCTGGAGGAGCGGATCCGCGGAGTCGTCCTCGGCAGCGTGCTGCGCCGACCGCTGCTCGAGGCGCTGGTCCTGCTCGCACAGCAGCACTTCGCGCAGGACCTCACTCGGTCGGAAGAAAGCTGACCGGAAACAGCTCCGTCCTGGCGATGACGCGATCGCGTTCGGCGGCCTGCGCCTGACGTCGCGGATCTGCGAGGTAGGAATCGAGCGCTTCCGTGGATTCGAACCGATAGAACTGCACCTCGTCGGGACGCCCCTGGGCCCCGTCGCTCTTGGCACGATTGACGACGCGCCCTCCGTGCTCGGAGATGAGCGCGAGAACACCGTTCTCGTAGGCTGTCAGTGCCTCGGCCTGTCCTTCGCGCGCCCACAGCAGGCAGCACAACAGCACCTCGCGGTCAGCACCGGCGTTCGCTGAGCTTGCCTGTTCTTCCGGCTCCACCGAGCTCGGCCTCTCCTCACTCGGCAACTCAGTGCTCACGACTCCGTCGGCTTCGCGTCGTAGGTGAGCCAGTTCGTCTTCGCTGCGACATCGTCATAGAGCACCTGAGCCTGAGCGTTGTCATCGGCGGTGATCCACCGGACCACCGAACAGCCTTCGGATGCGGCGATCATCTGCAGCCGGGAGATCAAGGCACGGCCGACACCTCGGCCGCGCGCCTCGGGATCGGTGAAGAGATCGTCGAGCCAGATGCCGACGCTGCCTGTCGAGGGACGGGAGAAACGACGATAGTCGGCGATTCCGACGATAGATCCGTCCGCCTCGGCGACGAGTCCCTGGCACTCATGGGCGGAGTCGGTCAGCCACGACCACACGCGGGAGACGATCTCCTCGGACGGCTCCAGTCGGTAGAACTCGCGGTAGGCGCGGAAGAGTTCCTTCCACCGGGCCTCATCGGCGGGCGCTGTGGGGCGGACGGAGAGTGACTGGAAATCTGTCATGCGCGTACGACCTCTCTGTTTGCTGGCTGCTGCCCAAGGACGGAGTTTGCATTTCACAGTATGCCCATCAGGTGGCCCTGCAACACTCTTCGGGCGAAATCCTTATTCGATCTTGTCAGCCCGCGCTGATGACTCGGCTGATGGCATCACGCGACTGAGTGAGAGACTCGATTGATGCTTCTATCCGCGCCCGTTCGCGTTCGAGATCGGCGACGGTGACCGAGCAGATCGGTGCAAGCTGACCGGCCTTGTCCCTCAGGCAGGGGAGGACAGTGCGAATTGCGGCGGTGCTCATTCCGGCATCGAGCAGCTGGCGGATGTGTGTCGCGATTGCGACGTCTTGTTCGCCGTATTCGCGGTATCCCGAGGAATTGCGGGAGGGGACCAGAAGGTCCCTTTCTTCGTAATAGCGCAGCAATCGGGATGGAATGCCTGTTCGTTCGGCGACGTCAGAGATCCTCATCGTTTCGGCCTTTCTGCTTCAGCCACTTGCCTTCACATCGATGTGAAGGATCAGCCTATCAGTATGAATGTCGAACAAACAGCAAATGCATATCTCCTCAAACGGCCGATTCTCATCCTGGCGGGATTCGTCCTGTTGGTATTCTGCACCGGAACTGCTGAATACCTCGTTGCCGGTATCCTGCCGCAACTGGCCGCCGATCTGGACGTGAGCATCGCGACCGCCGGACAGACCGTGACCGCCTATGCGCTCGGAGTTGCGATCGGCGGCCCCATTGTGACCGTCTTGACAGCACGGTTCCCCCGCAAAGGACTCGCTCTCTGCCTGGGACTTCTATTCGTTGTCGGCACGTTGGTGACAGTCCTGGCGCCGACTTACCTTGTGGTGATCGTCGGTCGAGTGCTGTCCGCGTGCAGTCAGGCCACCCTGTTCGCGATCGGGCTCACCGCGTCCGCAGAGATCATGGGACCCGGCCGGCAGGGTCAGGCGATTGCCATCGTCGGTTCCGGACTGACCGTCGCAACCGTGCTCGGCGTGCCGCTCGGGGCCCTGCTGGGCGGCAACACGAACTGGCGGATTCCGTTCGTCTTCGTGGCCGTCGCCGCAATCATCGGTGTGGGGCTGCTGGCAGCGGCGATGCCGCGTACTCCGGCCCCTGCGACCGGGGTCAGAGACGAGATTCGAACCCTCCTGCGAGGGCCGGTTCTGCTGGCCGTGGCGACGACGGTCATCGGTTTCGCCGGGGTTAGCATCGTCTTCACCTATCTGGTGCCGCTCCTCTCGGACATCAGCGGCATCACCGACGCCGCAATTCCCGGACTCCTGCTGGCCTATGGGGTCGGAGGCTTCGTCGGTAACCTCATTGCCGGGCGTCTCACCGATCTCTCACTCGGCAGAACCTTGGTGGGAGTGTTCTGCGCACTCATCATCACATTGTCCGCGTTCCCCCTGTTTGCAAGGCTCCCGGTGCCGATGATCGCCCTCGTTCTCCTCTTGGGCCTTTTGTCGACGGCGACCATTGCACCATTGCAATCGCTGGTGATGCGTCACACCGGTGCTGCGCCGACCCTGTCGCTAGCGGTCAACGTCGGAGCCTTCAACCTGGCGAATGCCATTGGCTCCACCCTCGGCGGCTTCACCGTTGCTGTAGGTCTTCTGCAGTGGGGCGGGTTCGGCGGCGCCGCATTCGCACTGTTCGGCCTCGTCCTCACTGCTCTGGCGCTGCGGGCCACCCCGCAATCAGAGTCTGAGCCGGCGGTCTCGGCATGAGGAAGGCCCCTGATCGGAGCTGAGAAGCTCACGGTCAGGGGCCGGTCGTGTCGTACGCGAGAGGGGACTTGAACCCCTACGTCCGAAGACACTGGAACCTAAATCCAGCGCGTCTACCAATTCCGCCACTCGCGCTGAAGCGGCCACCCACGCGGCCGCAACGCCCTCAAGATTAGCAGGGGCGGCCCGAGTTGTTGAAAACTCGGACCGCCCCGATGCGCACGTTGAGCACGGGCAGTTCGGCCCGCCCGACGCTCAAGTTGCAGCGGACTCAGGCAGCGTCGATGCCGAGCTCCTTGCGCACGCGGGCGACGTGTCCGGTGGCCTTGACGTTGTACTGCGCGAGTTCGACCTTGCCCTCGGCATCGACGACGACGGTCGAGCGGATGACTCCCTGGACGACCTTGCCGTAGTTCTTCTTCTCGCCGAAGGCGCCCCACTCGGTCATCATCGTCTTGTCCTCATCGGAGAGCAGGTCGAAGTTCAGACCCTCCTTCTCGATGAATTGCTTGAGCTTCTCCGGCTTGTCCGGAGAGATGCCGACGACGGCGCTCCCGGCGGCCTTGAGTGCGGCAAGCGAGTCCCGGAAATCGCAGGCCTCGGTCGTGCATCCCGGGGTCATTGCGGCCGGGTAGAAGTACACGACAACCCGCTGACCTCGGAAATCGCTGAGGCTGACGGACTTCCCGTCCTGGTTGACGAGGGTGAAATCCGGGGCGGTGTCGCCGACTGACAGACGTGACATGAATGCTCCTCCTAGTGGGGTCGGTCTCCGAAGTGGACAACCATTGCTGCCCACCACTCTATTCCGTCGCAACGACCGGTGCCGCCGCGGTCCGGGCGACGGCCTCGACGCTCTTCCTCGCCGAGGCGGCCCGACGTCTCACTCGACCCGCGCGATGGCCTGCCCGACGGCCACGACATCGCCGACGGCCGCCGAGCGGCGGAACGTTCCCGCCACAGGTGCTTCGACGCGTGTCTCCATCTTCATGGCCGAAAGCACCGCGACCTCGTCACCAGCTGCCACCGTCGCACCGTCGTCGACGAGGTAGTCCACGAGGCTGCCCGGCACAGGTGCGGTGACATCCCCGGCACTCGCCGAGGCGGCTCCACCGTTCCCGGCAGCACCGCCCTGACCGGCGTTGCCCTGAACCCCACCGACCGAACCGAGTGCCGAGAGCAGCCCGGCCGGCAGGCCGATGGTGGTGAGCTTTCCGTCGATCTCGATCTGCATGCGCTGCAGCTCGCCGTCGGCCACCGGGGCCGGACGTTCCTGAGTCTCGAGGCGCGGCAGCAGCTCGGCTTCGATCCACTGGGTGTGGATGCCGTCGACACCGTCGAGGCCGAGGCCGGTGAATGCCTTATCGGTGAGGATCGCCAGGGAACAGGGAACCACTGTGGCCGGGCCTTCGACGGTGAGTTCCCTCGCCGCAGTGACGGTGCGAGCGATCGCCTGCTCACGGTCGGGACCATGAACGATGAGCTTCGCGAAGAGGGAATCGAAGGCCGGCTGCACCGTGTCACCTGCACGCACACCGGAATCCCACCGCACACCGAGGCCACCGGGCACATCGAGGACATCGATGCGTCCCGGCGTCGGCAGGAAGCCGCGACCGGGATCCTCAGCATTGATGCGCAGCTCGATCGCATGACCGGCCGGCTGCGGAGTCGACTCCAGCGACAGGCCCTGACCGAAAGCAATGCGGAACTGTTCGGCGACGAGATCGACCCCGGAGGTCACCTCGGTGACGGGATGTTCGACCTGCAGACGGGTGTTGACCTCAAGGAACGTCATGGTGCCGTCGGCAGCGAGGAGGAACTCGACGGTGCCGGCACGCGGTAGTCCACCTCGGCGCAGATGGCCTCGGCCGAACGGTGCAGACGCTCCCGCTGCTCAACTGTCAGGCCCGGGGCAGGTGCTTCCTCGATGAGCTTCTGATTGCGTCGCTGGGCGGAGCAGTCGCGGTCACCGACGGCCACGACCCGACCCTGACCGTCGCCGACGACCTGGACTTCGACATGGCGGGGACGTTCGAGGTACTTCTCGACGAAGCATTCGGGGCGGCCGAAGGCCTCGACGGCCTCACGGGTCGCCGAATCGAAGGCACCGGCCACCTCGGTCAGCTCGTGGACGATTTTCATTCCGCGCCCGCCGCCGCCGTGGGCGGCCTTGATGATGATCGGCAGTCCCGCCTCGGCGGCGAAGGATTCGACCTCTGCCGCGTTCTCCAGGGGACGGTCGATGCCCGGTGCCAGGGGAGCGCCGACTTTCTGCGCGAGCTGACGGGCGGTGACCTTGTCGCCGAGGGCCGTGATCGTGTCTGCGGTCGGGCCGATCCAGATGAGACCTGCGGCTTCGACGGCGGCGGCGAAGTCGGCGTTCTCGGACAGGAATCCGTAGCCGGGATGGACGGCATCGGCACCGGCGGACTTCGCTGCGGCCAGGATCGAATCGATATTGAGGTAGGTCTCACCCGCGGTGGTCCCGGGCAGGGCGAATGCTTCGTCGGCGAGCCGAGCATGCATGGCCTCGGCGTCCTGATCAGCGTAGACGGCCACCGAGGTGTGCCCGTGCTGGGCGCAGGCGCGGATGATGCGGACGGCGATCTCGCCGCGGTTGGCAATGAGGATTCTCGACATTGTTCAGCCTTCGTTGTCGTTGGGGCGGGGCGCCTCGGCCGGGCGATTGTTCGGCGTCGGTCGGGCAGAGGTGGTGAAGCGCAGCTTCACGCCCGGAGGCAGCTGCGCGGCGAGGTCGAGATCATCGACGCTGGCGATGATCGGGTAACCGCCGGTGAGCGGATGGTCGGGGCCGAAGAGCACCGGCTGACCGTTCGGCGGAACCTGCAGGGCGCCGGTGACCGCGCCCTCGCTGGGCAGCTCCCCGGTGCGGGCACGGTCGAGCGGAACCTCACCGGACAGGCGCAGTCCCACCCGGTCCGATTCGTGGGTGACCGTCCATTCTTGTGACAGCAGCGTTTCGATTCCGGCGTCGGTGAACCAGCCCTCACGGGGTCCCAGGGTCACCGTCATCTCCACGGTCTCGCCCGCCTGCGGCAGGTCCCGCGGTCGGGCTGGAGTGGGATCGACGAGGTGGGGCGCCGTCCGCGGATCGTGCACACCGACCGTGGCGCCCTTGTCGACGATGGCCGGACCGAGCCCGGCCAGGGTGTCAGCGGAACTGCTGCCCAGAGCCGTCTCGACATCGATCCCACCCCGGACCGCCAGGTAGCGTCGGACTCCGCGCTCGACAGGTCCGAGTTCGAGTTCGTCCCCATCGGACAGAGCAAAGGCCTCGCCGAGGCGGGGCGTGAGGACCGTGCCATCGGCAGCGGTCACGGTGATCGCTCCGGTGGCCCCGGTGACAGCGGCGACACCGTCACCCGTGGAGCGCAGGAGCACTGCGCCCCCGAAGCTCTCCAGCCCGGCAGCGGTCTCGGCGTTTCCGACAAGACTGTTGGCGGTGGTCAACGCGGTGCGGTCGGCGGCACCGGCGGCGGAGACTCCCATCGAAGCGAAACCGGGCCGCCCGAGATCCTGGACGAGAAGCTGCAGCCCGGGACGCAGCACCTCGAGGGAGTGGGAAGCCGCTGCCGCCGAATCGGATGCCGAATCCGCTGCTGAATCCACCGCAGAATCCGACGCCGCACCTGGCGAACCCGAGAAACCTGACGAACCTGACCCCGCACTCGAGCTCGCGACCTCCACCGTCTGGCGCGCGCCTCGGCGAATTTCACGATCGTGCCGGGGACGAACAAGGCCGGCGGTTCCCGTTCGAGGTCCCACAGCTTTGCATCGGTGCGGCCGATGAGCTGCCAGCCGCCGGGGGAGGAACGAGGGTAGACGCCGGTGAACTCGCCGGCCAGAGCCACCGATCCCACGGGCACGCGGGTGCGCGGGGAGGAACGGCGGGGCACGTTGAACAGCTCATCGTCACCGGCGAGGTAGCCGAAGCCGGGAGCGAATCCGGCGAACGCGACCTGCCAGGTGGCGGCTTGGTGGCGGTTGACCACTTCGGTGGGGGAGACGGAGAGGAGGTCGGCCACCTCAGCGAGGTCGTCCCCGTCGTAGTGGACGTCGATCATCACCTCCCGGGCATCGCCGGATGTCGACTCCGTGTGCCCGAGCCCGCGGACTGCCTCGGCGAGGAACTCGGCGTTCGTGCGTGCGGGATCGAAGCTGATCAGCACGGTGCGGGCGGCGGGGATGAGTTCGGTGACGCCGCGCAGGTCGGCGGCTTCGAGGCTGTGGTGGAGGGCCATCGTCGCGGTCAGGTCGACACACTCGACGAGGAGGTCGCGCTTCGACGCGGTGTGGAAGGTCAGGGAGTCGGCCTGCGGTGTCGAGGTCATTGGCGGTAGGTGTCTTCCGGTTCGTCGGTGATGAACATCTTCCCAGGTGAGTGCGTGATCGCGAAGGGAATTCCCGACGCCTGGATGGCGGCTTGCGGGGTGACTCCGCAGGCCCAGAAGACGGGAATGTCGCCGCCTTCGATGACCGGGGCGTCACCGAAATCCGGGGCGCCGAGGTCATCGATGCCGAGCTGGGAGGGTTCGCCGATGTGGACGGGGGCGCCGTGGACGGCGGGGAAGCGGTCGGTGATGCGCACCGCCTCGGCGACCTGGGAGGCCGGGATCGGGCGCATGGACACGACCATGTCCCCGCTGATCCGGCCAGCGGGACGGCAGGCCGTCGACGTGCGGTACATCGGCACGTTGCGACCCGCCTCCTGGTGGCGGACCGGGATGCCCGCTTCGGTCAGCCCGTTCTCGAAAGTGAACGAGCAGCCGATGAGGAAGGACACGAGGTTCGGATGCTGCTCCCACACTTCGGTGGCGTCGGTGACCTCGTCGGTCAGGGCGCCGTTCTCCCAGATCCGGTAGCCGGGAATGTCCGTTCGGATATCGCTGCCCGGGGCGAGTGCGGATGCCAGCTGCCCGGGTTCGAGGACGTCGATCACCGGGCACGGCTTCGGGTTCCGCTGGGTGAAGAGGAGGACGTCGAAGGCCCAGTCCGCAGGCACGGAAATGAGGTTCGCCTGGACGAGTCCCGGCGCCATCCCCGAGGTGGGACCGTCGAATCCTGCCCGGATGCGGCCGCGGGCTTCCGCGCCCGCAGCCCGCATCGTGTCCATGGCAGTGGCGGTCGTGGTTGCAGCGCTCATTTGCCGGCTCCGGCGAAGGCGGCGATCGTGACGCCTTCGGATTCGAGGAGATCACGGGCGGCGCGGGCCATGTCGATGGATCCCTGGCTGTCGCCGTGGAAGCAGATGGACTGCGCGTCGACGTCGACGAGGCTGCCGTCGATGGCTTCGACCTGTCCGGTCTGGACGAGGCGCAGCACGCGGGCGGCCACGGCTTCGGGATCGTGGAGGACCGCATTCGGCTCCGACCGGGAGACCAGGGAGCCGTCGGGGTTGTAGGACCGATCGGCGAAGGCCTCGGCGGCGACGGTCAGTCCGGCCTCGGCCGCGACGCGGTTGGCCACGCTGCCGGCGAGTCCGAGGAAGACCAGGGAGTCATCGATGGCCTTGACGGCATCGACGACGACTTTCGCCTGTGCCTCATCGTGGACGATCGCGTTGTAGAGACCGCCGTGGGGTTTGACGTAGGCAACGTCTCCGCCGACGGCCGTGGTCAGTCCGATGAGGGCACCGATCTGGTATTCGACCTGGGCCTGCAGGGTGGCCGCGGGGACGTCGAGGGCGCGACGACCGAAGCCTTCGTAGTCGTCGTATCCGGGGTGTGCTCCGATGACCACTCCGCCCTTCGTGGCGGCGTCGACGGTGGCGCGGATGCCCTCGGGATTGCCAGCATGGAACCCGCAGGAGACGTTGGCACTGGTGACCAGGCCGAGCATGGCCGCATCGTCGCTGACGACGCGGTCGGGGACGTTCTCCCCGAGGTCAGAGTTGAGGTCGATTCTCAGTTCGCTGTTGACAGACAATGTCATCCTCCGATTCCGATCATGGCGAAGATGGGGCCGATGGACTGTGTGGCCGTGTACCACGTGACCAGTGTTGCCGCGGTGCCGATGATGAGCAACCACTTCGGGTACGAGTCAGTGCGCAGCAGGCGGGGCCTGAACCAGCCGATGTACATGAAGATCGTCAGACCGATCGGCAGGATGAGGCCGTTGAAGCCGCCGACGAAGACGAGCAGCGTGGCCGGCGCGGTGCCGAGGACGAGGTAGACGACGAGCGAGACGACGATGAAGGCCACGGTCGCCAGCTGCAGCGGCCACCCGCCTTCGAGGCGTTTGGAGAACGCCGAGAGGAACGTCGCCGAGGTGTAGGCTGCGCCGATGACCGAGCTCAGAGCCGCGGCCCAGAAGATCGCGCCGAAGACGCGCATTCCCGCATCTCCGAGGACGGCGGCGAAGGCCTGACCGGCGGGGTTGGCCACGCTCGAGTCGAGGTCGAGAGCGACGCCGGAGGCGACGACGCCGAGGATGGCGAGGAAGAGGACGTAGCGCATGACTCCGGTGACGAGGATCCCCGACAGAGCCGAGCGCATGACAGAACCGGCGTTCTCCGGGCCGGTCTTGCCCGAATCGAGGTACCGGTGGGCGCCGGAATAGGTGATGTAGCCGCCGACGGTGCCGCCGACGATCGTGGTCACGGTGGCGAAGTTGATGGTGTCGGGCGCGATCGACTGTCTGAGTGCCTCACCGACCGGCGGGTTCGAGACGATGGCGACGATGCAGGTGAGGATGATCATCCCGATGCCGAGGATGAGCACGACGGTGTCGACGACCTTGCCGGCGCGCTTGAACAGGAAGATGCCGATCGCCAGGACGCCGGTGACGAGCCCGCCGAGCTTCGGATCGATGCCCAGCAGCGCATTGAGACCGAGGCCGCCGCCGGCGATGTTGCCGATGTTGAAGGCCAGTCCGCCGACGACAATGAGGATGGATAGGAGGATGCCCGAACCCGGCACGGCCGAGGAGGCCAGCTGGGCAGCACGTTTGCCCGAGGAGGTCACCATCCGCCAGATATTGAGCTGGATGGCGATGTCGATGAGGATCGACGCGAAGATCGCGAAGGCGAAGGCCGCGCCCATCTGAGCCGTGAAGGTGGCGGTCTGGGTGATGAAGCCCGGACCGATCGCCGAGGTGGCCATGAGGAAGATGGCGCCGATGATCGCGCTGCGGCTGATCTTGGAGCCGATTTCGCTCTTGGTATTGTCAAGGCCCGAGGCGGTCCCATCCGTAGCAGAGGGTTCCGGCGGTTGGGATTCCGGTGCGTGTGACATAGGAGTCTCCGACTGTCTGGTGGTCAGTTGTTCCTTCGTGTGTGTCGATGGGGTGTGGATAGCGATGACTGTGTCCTGGCACACGTGAAGTGGTAAACAATCTAGCACTCATTGTTCAACAAACATAGACGAGGGTCACACTTTCCTCGTCTCTTTGTCGACTGACGGATGGGAGTTCGGGGTGCTGTTTCAGTAGAATGGAGAGGTGAATCACGATTCGTCCCTGGTCAACAGGCTCACTGACCGCCTCATCGCCGGAGAGCTGCGCCCCGGTGAGCGGCTGTCCGAAACCGCGCTGGCGAAGGAATTCGATGTTTCGCGCAATACTCTGCGTGAGGCGTTCCGGGTGCTCGGTGAGCAGGGCCTGGTCACGCATATCCCGCACCGAGGCGTCTCAGTGGCGTCACCGAGCACCGCTGATGTCGTCGACATCTACCGGGTGCGTCATCATGTTGAGTGCTCGGTGCTCGAGTACGCGCCGCGCAATCACCCGAACGCCGTGAGGATGGAGGCGGCCGTCGAGGCTGCCGAGAAGTTCGCTGCCGAAGAGAACTGGCTGGAAGTCGGCACGGCGAACATGGGGTTCCACAATGCCGTCGTCTCGCTTTCGGACAGCAGGCGGTTGATGCGCTCGTTTGCCAATGTGCTCGCCGAGCTTCGCCTGGCCTTCCTCAAGGTGGAGGTCCTCGACTTCCTCCATGCGCCCTTCATCGAGCGCAACCGCGAGGTGGTCGAGATCTATCGCTCTGATGGGCCGGGGGCCGCTGCAGCTAGGCTTGCCGTCTACCTCGGGGATTCGGAGAGACAGGTTCTCGGTGCCTATGCCCGCGCCGGTCAGGACTGAGCCGCGTGGCGGCAGACCGGCTGCCATGAGCGGCCCGGTCGAGATTCCGCAAAAGCCCACTCCGGGGCGAGCAGCCCAGTTTCAAACAGGGGCTATTCGCCGCAAACTGGGCTATCGGCAAGTCCCGCCGGCGAAACCTGGCTATTAAGGTTCCTCGCCGGAAACTGAACTCCGCCGGCCGCCACCTTGAACGCGAAAGAACCGCTCCCAACCGAAGTCGAAAGCGGTTCTCTCTGTGCTGTGCACCCCCCGGGACTTGAACCCGGAACCCACTGATTAAGAGTCAGTTGCTCTGCCAATTGAGCTAGAGGTGCTTGCCGCACATGCTGTGCAACGAGAATTAATATTACTCAGGTGTCGACCGATCATGCAAACCGAGATCGGCCCATATTCGGTTTTGTGATGAAGGTCGCAAGCCCCTGGTCAGAATCTCTTTGCCAGCGAATCCGGCGACCCGGAACCCACTGATTAAGAGTCCCTCCACCGCACCGGATTCGTCCCCGATGCCCGGAGGCACTTCAGAGATACATTCCGGAACTCGACTGCTCGGCCGGTTCGGAGATCGCGTGGACGTCGCGCTCACGCAGCAGCACGTACGCGCGTCCCTCGAGCTCCACCTCGGCGAGTTCCTCGGGATCGTAGAGGACGGTTTCGCCGAGGTTGGCCTGCCTCACGTGAGGGCCGGCCGCTACGACCTTGCCCCACACGAGGCGTCTGCCCATGCTGGCGGTGGCGGGAATGACGATGCCCGCCGAGGACTTGCGTTCCCCGGCTTCCGCGCTGGGTTCGAGCAGGATCCGGTCATGGAGCATCCGGATCGGTAGTGCGGCATCAGCCACGCTTGCGACCGGAGAGTCCGACGATGAGGGCGGCCACACCGAGGACGGCACCGGCGCCGAGTGCGATGATCTCGGGCTTGGGGGAGCCGTCTTCCTCGACGACCTCGGACTTCGCCTTGTTGACGGCGCGCGTCGCCAGTACCTTCGGGTGGATGCGGCCGACGAGCTCATCGATGTTCTCGGCGATGCGCTCCTCGCGCAGTCGGATCGACTCCGCAAGCTGTGCGGTTGTCGCCTGGTCGACGGTCACATCTGAGGTGTAGACGTTGTCAGTCATCGGGTCGAGTCCTCCCGGTCGAGAATGCTTTGCTGCGTCTGTGACCTTGTGCCACAGTGCTTCGCTGTCCAGCTTAGCGGCTGGGCACTGGGAGTGTCAGATATCGGCCGCGGTTCGACGGAATCTTACGATCTCGACGTTCGCGGCCGCAGGCATGTTTGGGTAGTGACTGCGGACATTGGCGATATACCGCTCCAATCCACTCTGGCGGGTGAGGTCGAGATCCTCAGGCTGCAGTTCGTCGGTTCGCTTCACCATCACCGAGGCGACTTCCACGGGGAGGGTGCCATGTTCGGTGTTCTCGAAGTACGCCAGAGCCGGACCCGTGCGGTGGCCTTCGTTCCACCGCACCGTCAGCGTCTTCGTCCCATCCGTGACGGCGTCGAAGTAGCGAGCGTGGAACCTCAGCAGTCGTTTCGGTGCAGAATCCGGATGTCGGTAAGAGTGGGGGAGCAGAGCGGGGACCGTGGCGATCGACGGTTCGCCCGTGGTGTCAGCCGGAGCGATGACGAGGGCATCGGGATGGAGGTCGAGGAGGACCTGTCGGCATCGTCCGCACGGAGCCAGCAGCCCACGGCCTTGGTCGCCGACCGCGGCGATCGTGACGAGCGGACCGGCGTTCGCGGCCGCGGCGGTGCCGATCGCGACGAGTTCCGCGCAGAGTCCACCGTTGAAGTGGTGGACGTTGACACCGGTGTGGATTCGCCCGACAGTGTCCATGGCGGCAGCAGCAACGGTGTGGTTCTCATCCGGCCTGAGGCCGCGTACGAGTTCTTTAGCGGCGGCGATTACGCGCAGCTCTGAGTCGAAGAGGCCCATTCGGCCTCAGTCCTGTTTTCCGCGGCGTCCCATGAGGTAGATGATAAACCCGACTGCTGCCATACCGGAGGCGGCGAGAACGAAGATGGGCCAGGAGCTGACGATCGTGGAGATGATGGATTCGCCGAACGAGGTCGCTGGATTCTGATTGGCCCTCGGGGACGGCTGATCGCCACCCGTGATGAGGTCCGTATCGTCTTTGGGCGTCTGTTCGTCTGGGTTGCGAGGAACCGGATCCGAATAGTCGGGGCGTTCTGCGCCCTCGTCATCTCCGGGCAGAAATTCATCACCTGCGGTGCCGGGGATGGTTTCGCGTTCGTCGTCGGGAGAACCGTTGCCGTTTGACGGGTCCGGAGTGGTGCCGTCGGCGTCTGAAGTGCCGGCCGACGAACCGGCACCGTCCGAATCCTTCTCGTCGTCCTCGCCGGAATCCGAGCTGTCGGAATCGCTGCTGCGAGAGCCGTCGGAGCCCGTACCGGTATCGGAATCAGATTCCCTGCCGTCGGAGTCCCCGTCGGCAGACGTATCTGCCCGTTCCGTCGAGTCCGAATCCGACGAGGTGGTGCTGTCGTCAGAGGTGTTGCTGTCCGAGGAAGAGCCGTTCTTGCCGGCCTCGCGGTCGCTTCCGGAGCCGTCATCGGTGGTGGCGCCGTCCTTGCTGGCGGTCTTGCCGCCGTCCGGGTCGCTGTCGGCCTCGGCACCTTCGGATGAGGTGGACCCATCCGCTGTTGGAGAGGGATCGCTGTCCGCCGTCCCGTCCTTTTCGGTGCCATCAGAGTCGCTCGATGCTTCGGCAGTGCCTTCGTCATCTGAGTACTGTTCGCCACTGGCAGTGATGTTCTTGCCGTCGGCTTTGAAAGTCCACTCCGGGTCGGGGCCCTTGTCTCCAAAGCCCTCGAACCTGAAGGCCTTTTCTTCGCCCGCTGCTCTGATCGTGCCGTCAGAGCCGAACTCGAATTGGGTGGGTGCATCGGCCTGCGTGGTCGCGTCAGCCACGGATCGGCCGCTGTCGTCAGTATCCGAATCGCTGCTGGTTGAGTCCGCGGTGCCTTTGATCGATGCGTCTTGCGCTGGGACTCGGACCATTCCGCGATCAGTCGGCGCGTCAAACTCTACGCCCTCCCAGCTCTTCGGCAGGCTTCCGGGCTTATTGTCGTTCGGCTTGACCGAAAGCTGCTTAGTGTCCTTATCCCAAGTCGCTTCGAGCTCACCTTCGATTGCACAAGGTTCGTCCGAGGTCCACTCCTGATCCTTGCAGGCCTTGTCACCCTCTTCAGTGGGACCAGGACCGCCGTCTCCGCCTTCGGCCTTGGCGCTACCGTTGTCGGCGCCGCTCGAATCGGCGTCGGCACCGTCTGTGCCGTCTGCCGACGAACCACCATCGTCGTCGTTAGCGGAATCAGCTCCGGCGGAAGCGCGGGCCTCGGCACTCGAACTGGCTTCGGTCGTGGGAGTGGGACTCGGTTGGGCGAATGCAGGTGTGACAGTCGCCGAGATCGGTAGTGCTGCCAGGGCAAGCGCGGCGCCGATTGCGGCGGCTCTGCGGCTGAGCCTGTGTGAGACTGGCACTGCGTTCCTTCGCGGTGGGGATTCCGACTTCATTGGGTCAAGGGGACATGACGTTCAGACACATCGGGCACTATCTTAATGTCTCGACCAGATGTGTTAAAGCCATAGGCGTGTTTCGCCGTGGCGCGGGAGCCATGACTGGACCGTGGTCAAGGGGCGGCGATCATCGGCCGGCGCCCCCAGCGTGGAATCAGCGATCCTGTGTTTCGGACTTCTTCGGATAGGCCCGAATGGTCGAATCATCGCCGAGCACCAGGGCGCTGTTGCCCTTGTCGACGACCGCAAGCAGATCGGTATCTGTCTTGAACGCCCGCTTGCCGGCGAGCAGGCACGAGGTGCTCGTGTCCATCGTGCAGGGGACGATGCTTCCGCGTGGTTCGGAGAGGTGAATATCACGGCTGGAGACATCCATGAGCAGCAGACCCGACTCCAGGTCGAAGAGATAGGGGCCGATATAGGCACGTTCTCCGGCCTGTCCGCGGACCCAGGACTTCTCGCCGACGATGTCGGTCGTCGTGGTCACGGTCGAGAGGATCGATCCGTCCTCGAGGGAGTGGACGACGAGCTGGATCCTGTGACCCGAGTTCGTCGAAGCGCCCTGTTCGCCCCACAGCGTGATCGCCTTGCCATGGCCGGCCGAGATCCAGTCGATGATCTTCAGTTCGTCCCCGGGGCTTTCGAGTTTGATGCTCCGCTCGTCGCCGGTCTCGATGTTCTTCGCCTTGACCGGACCGTTCCAGTCCGAGCTGAAGAGCTCATCGTCATCGATGGCCATCGGTGTCGAACCGGCCTGCGGGGTGGGCACATCTTCCAGGCCATCGGCGCCGAAGGTCGAGAGCTTGTTGCCCGATTTGATGAGTACACTCTTGCCGGCGGAGGTGATGCGTGCCTTCTCCGGCAGCTGGTAGCTCTTCGGCTTCGATTCCCCGTCGAAGAGTGCCTCGGCGGTGTCGCCCGCCTGCCACAGCAGGGCCGGACGCCCGTCGATGACGGTGTCGACGGCGAAGGTCGGGGACTGATCGATCTTCGTCTTGTACCGAGTCTTGCCGGTGTCGGCGTCGAGGACTTCGAGGCGGCCGTCGTTGACCAGCAGGACCCCGCGATCGGAGGCCGTCACCGAGGCGTCCTCGGGCACCTCGGCTTCCCACTTGGGGGAATTGTCGTAGCTGGGAACAACGTCCTGAGTCTTGTCGACGGAGAGTTCGGACGCGGGATTGACCTGCTGTTCCGAGCCGATCGTCTGCGGGGTGTCGGGGGAGTCGACGGGGACGATATTGGGAACGACGAATGCGCCGATCATGAGGATCGCCAGACCGATGAGCACGAGCCCGGGAACGGTGATCTTCTTCAGCCGCTGCGGGCGGTTGCGAGCCGATCGTCTGCGCACCGGTGTCTTCTTCACCGTCGGCGCAGCCGGTGTGGCTGGTCCGGAGAACGGCGTGCCCATCGGGTAGGCCTCGCCGTTCGAGCCTGACGAATCGTCCTGGGCGAGGTAGCCGTTCTGCCCACCTGAGGACTGGCCGGACCGGCCGTTCGTGCTCTGGTCGGCAGGTTCCGAAAGTTCGGCATTCTCCGATTGCCCGGCCGAATTTCCGGCCGATTCAGTCGAACCAGCTGCCGACCCATCCGTGGACGGAGCGTTCGACGATTCGTCCGGAGCCGCCTCGGTGGGGGTGTCCTGTTTGGGGACGGCCCCGACTCTGCCGTTTTCGTCGATGCCGATCTCAGTGGTCTTCGTGCCGTCGTCGATCGTGACGGTCAGGGGAGTCGCGGTCTCCTTAGCGTAGTCGCCGAGGTAAGAGATGGCCTGCCCGGTGTCCGAATAGCGACTCGTCGCCCCGTTGAGGGTGGTGTAGGTGAACCCGTCATCGGAGACGGCGATCAACGCACGAGGCATGTACAGGGTTCCTTGACAGTTATCGAGGGCAGGGCCGAGTCAATACTAATGAATGTCGAGGGTCGCTCCTACCACTTTTCCGAAACCGTTATAGATCGCTACTGAATCGTTGCATGTAATGAGATCTGCGTCTCATCGGGAATCTTGGGCGGTTCTGGTTTGCCCGGGTCAAGCGGGTGCGGTTAAGATGTATCTTGCTGTCTGCGCCTGATGGTGCAGCGCATGTGGTGGGTATAGCTCAGCTGGTAGAGCGCCGCGTTGTGGTCGCGGATGTCGCGGGTTCAAGTCCCGTTACTCACCCCGATCGGGAAGCCCCGTGATCCGTGCGAACGGATCACGGGGCTTCTCTCATCCCCACAGCTTGCCCACTGTGTGCCCACACTTTCCCACCCCAGGTTGCCGACGGTCGTCCTTGATCGACCCCGATCGCCGATAATGGGGACATGACCATCGATGGCTCCCTGACGGTCGTCGGCAGCATCAACGCCGACATCACCGCCACCACGTCCCGACTCCCCGCCGCCGGTGAGACCGTGGGAGGCGGCCGGCTCAGCAGGTCGCCCGGCGGGAAGGGCGCGAACCAGGCCGCAGCTGCCGCCCGCCTCGGTGCGCGGACCCGCATGATCGGCGCGGTCGGCCCCGATTCCGACGGTCAGGCGATGCTCGACGCCCTTCGCTCTGTCGGCGTCCTAACCGATGACATCGCCGAGGCGACCGCCGAGACCGGGACCGCGCTCATCATGGTCGACGCCGCCGGTGAGAATCAGATCGCCGTGTGCGAAGGTGCGAATGCCGAGGTCAGTCTCGCCGGCATCGAGTTCTGCGCCGACGAGGCCGTGCTCACCCAGCTCGAGATCTCCCTCGACCTCATCGTCGAACTCGCTGACCGGGTGCCCGGATTCCTCGCCGTCAATGCGGCTCCCGCCATTCCGCTGCCCGCCGAGGTGGTCGACCGGGCCGATCTCATCATCGTCAACGAATACGAGTACTCCCAGCTGCCGCAGCTGAAGGCCGCGAAGCTCGTGGCCGTCACCTTCGGGGCGAAAGGATCGGCGTTGCTGAGGCACGGCCAACAGATCGCCTTCGCCGAGGCGGTCCGAGCCAACCCCGTGAGCACTGTCGGCGCCGGGGATGCCTATTGTGCGGCCCTGACCATCGGGCTGACCAGCGGGCTTGAACCCGAACGCGCACTCAGAGCGGCCAACGCCGTGGGTGCAGCGGCTGTGGAAGTGGCATCCGCCCAACCGGAGTTCGATCGGCTCGAGGCCTATCTGCCGGTCATCGACTGACCTGGCAGACCCGGCCCTCGACTGACCTGACAGACTGGACGAAAGCGGATCCATCCACTGTCGCCACCCGGGATCCGCCGCCACATGAGGAGGATCATTGACGAACACCCCCGCGCACGACCCGTCCCTGTTCACCGGGCTGAGCGCCTTCCCGCTGACTCCGCTGAAGGGTGATTCCCTCGACGAGGATGCCTTCGTCGGACTGATCGAACGCCTCGTCCTCGCGGGAGTCGATTCGATTACGGCGCTGGGATCGACCGGTTCGTACGCCTACCTCAATATCGAGGAGCGCGCCCGGGTCGCGCAGCTGAGCGTCGAATCCGCTATCGACATCCCCGTCTTCATCGGCGTCGGGGCACTGCGGACGAGGGACGTGCTGGCCAATGTCGCGTCCGCCGAAACCGCGGGAGCCCAGGGGCTGCTGCTGGCACCGGTGAGTTATCAGCCGCTGACCGACGACGAGGTGGTCGAACTCTTCCGCACGGTCACCGAATCCACCGACCTGCCCGTGGTCGTCTACGACAACCCGGGCACCACGCACTTCACGTTCACCACAGAGCTCTACTCTCGTATGGCCGCGCTCGACGGAGTGGCTTCGATCAAAATACCCGGGTCGCCGGCCTCACCTGCCGGATGGGATGAGCGCATCGGTGAGATCCGCGCAGCCATCGGTGACGAGGTGACGATCGGCATCTCCGGCGACGTTCACGGCGCGGAGGGCCTCATCGCCGGCTGCGATGCCTGGTACGCGGCAGTCGGCGGAACCCTTCCGGAGCCGCTGCTCGAGATCACCCGGGCCGCCGAACTCGGCAATGCCGATCTTGCCCGCGAACTCTCCGCCGAGCTGCAGCCGCTGTGGGATCTGTTCACCGAGTTCGGGGGAAGCCTGCGGGTGACCGCAGCCATCGCCGAACACCTCGGGCTCATGGGCGCGGGCAGCCTCCCTCTGCCGCTCCGCGACCTTGATGAGGCGGCCAAGCGCAAGGTCGCCGAGGTGGCCGAGAGCCTCGACCTCGCCTGACCAGCCACCGGCTCCAACCTCCGGCTCCAACCTCCGGCTCCGACCTTCGGCTCCAGGTGAACGAGTTCACGATCCGTCCACCTGCGGTTCGGAATCGGTCCATTCCGGGGGCCTATGAATAGGTGCTTGTGGGTTCAGTCGGCCCGCGATGCCCATCCGATCCCGGAGAACCGATGACGATCCCACTGTCTGCGAAGACGCTCACGGCCTCGGCGGCCGCCCTCCTGCTGGCCACCGGCTTCACCGTAGGCGGCACGACGACCGGCGCGAGCACCGCCCACGCCGCAGAGGTGGACGACCCCATCAGCTTCTCGGCCGAGGATGCACAGATCGACATGGGGTTCCTCGGGTCGCATGAGACCGGGCAGTTCGATGAATCCGCTGCCGAGATCACCGCCGTCCACGGTGACACGGTCTTCACCGTCAACGCGCAGGCCGCCACTGTCGACGTCATCGATGCATCGGACCCGAAGAGCCCGAAGAAGGTCTCCGAGATCACCGGCACCGGGGTGGCGAACTCGATCTCCATCCGCGAGGACGGACTCGGCGTCATTGCGCTCGAGAACGAGGACAAGACGCAGCCCGGAACCGTGATGTTCTTCGACGCGAACGACCCCGAGGCGGACATCCTCGGCGAGGTTCCCGTCGGATCCCTGCCCGACATGGTCACCGTCACCCCCGACGGCACTCACGCCCTGGTGGCGAACGAGGGCGAACCGGCCGACGATTTCTCGACCGATCCAGAAGGTTCGGTGTCCGTCATCGACCTCCCCGCCGAGGTGGCTGCGCCGTCGGATTCGGATGTGCACACCGCGGACTTCCACGAATTCGAGGACGGGGGAGCGAAGACGCTGCCGGAGGATGTGCGGATCTTCGGACCGACCCCCGAAGACGACCTGCCGATCTCGCGCAACCTCGAACCCGAATACATCACCGTCGCAGGAAGCAAGGCCTACGCGACCCTGCAGGAGGCGAACGCGCTCGCGGTCGTCGACATCGCCTCCGCCGAGGTGGAGGACATCCTCCCGCTGGGGCTCAAGGACCATGGGCAGGCCGGCAACGGACTCGACGCCTCCGACCGTGACCCCGAGGATGCCCCGACCGTGAACATCACGGAACACGAGGGACTCAAGGGCGCGTACATGCCCGACACGATCTCGACGTTCACCTCCGGAGGCACCGACTACCTCGTCACCGCGAACGAGGGTGACTCGCGCGAATGGGGCGACTTCGTCGATGCGGCCAGGGTCAAGGACCTCGGCGAGGACGGTCTGGCGCCGGTATGCGAGACCTCGCCGCTTAAGGACAAGCTCGGCGATGAGGATCTCGGACGGCTGAACGTCATCACCGATCTGGGGCTCAACGAAGCTGGTGACTGCTATGAGGAGCTCGTGGCGTTCGGTGCCCGCTCGTTCTCCGTGTGGACGACCGACGGAAAGCTCGTCGCCGATTCCGCGGATGAGTTCGAACGTCTGACCGCCGAGGCTGTGCCCGACTTCTTCAACTCCAACCATTCCGAGTCGAACCTCGAGGGACGCAGCGACGACAAAGGACCCGAACCCGAGGCGCTGACCATCGGCGAGGTGGGGGAGACGACCTACGCGTTCGTCGGCTTCGAACGCATCGGCGGAATCGCGGCCTTCGACCTCAGCAAACCCGGTGACCCGAAGTTCGCGACCTACTTCAACAACAGGGACTTCTCCTTCTCGGTCGAGGACGAGATCGAGGATGTCTCGGATCCTGCAGCGCTGCTCTCGAGCGTCGGTGACCTCGGGCCGGAGGGCATCACTTTCCTCAGCGCGTATGAGTCGCCGTCGGGCGAGGCGGCACTCGTCGTTGGCAACGAGGTCTCAGGAACCACGAGCCTCTACTCGGTGGCCGACCTCGCGAACGGTGGGGACGACGGGGACGAGAACGGCGAGGCCGGTGCCGGCGGAGACGAGAAGAACGCCAGTGCTGATGAAGATGCAGGCGCTGACCACGACGCAGACTCCGAGAGCGACGTCGACACTGAGGCCGGTGCGAACGACAACGCTCAGGCCGACGCTGGCCGAGATTCCGACTCGGGCGTTGACGGGGCAGAAGCGGACAGCGGCTCGAGCACCGGCGCTGGCAGCGACTCAGCGGCCAGCTCGAACGGCGACGACTCCGCAGACCCGAACGAGGCCGACGGCGATCCGCTGCCGCGCACCGGTGCCGACCTCGGTCAGTACCTCATCCTCGGTGGAATCGCTGTCGGACTCATCGCCCTCGGCACAGCAGCCTTCTTCGTCACGCGCCGCCGCTGAGTTCGCAAATCAGGGAGCTCAGTCGATCTGGCCGATGGGTTCGCGCTTCTCGGCCTGGAACTGATCCTCGGCGCGGCCGCGGGCCCAATAGGCCGAGATCGACAGTGCCTCCCGCGGCACTTCGCGTTCCTTGAGGATCTTGCGGATGACCTTGATCGTCTCTCGCTCGCCGTGGGCGAAGACCTGCGGAGTTCCCGCACGCCACTCGAGTCCCTCGACCGCAGCAATGAGTTCCTCTTGCGAGTCCACCCATCTCACCTCGATGCCAGCGGGCGCCTCGGGCAGAACCCGATCGGCTTCGTCGGTGACACAGGCCAGGACAACTCCGGTGGCTCCGGCAGGCATCGCTTCGATGGCGGAGCTCACCGCCGGGATCGCGGAGTGGTCGGCGATGAGCAGGTGCCAGGCGGACTCGGCAGCGGGGGCGTACTTGCCGCCCGCTCCGGAGAGGACGAGCGTATCCCCGGGCTTCGCGTTCTTCGCCCAGGGTCCGGCGATTCCATCATCGTCGTGGATGACGAAGTCGATGCTCAGCCACTTCTCCTCGACATCGATCTCTCGCACCGTGTACGTGCGGCGACTCGGCAGCTTCTCGGGGGACTGCTCGCGCAGCTCCGCCAGATCGTAGGGCGGGACGAGTTCATGCGCAGGATCGGCGAAGAGGAGTTTGACGTACTTGTCGGTCGCATCGTTTGAGTCGATGTTGTCGAAGGTGTCGCCGCCGAGGCGCAGCCGCACCAGATGCGGGCTGACCTCGGTCGTCTCGAGGACGGTGAGCACCGCCTGCTGGCGGGCGGGTCGTGCAGTGCGCTCTGAGGTGTTGGGTGCGGTCGTCACAGGCGGCCTTTCTCAAACGGGGTACCCCTGAAAGCTCAGGTCGACTTCGGAGGGCGAAGCCGCCTCGGCGCAGGGATTCGGTAAGGCTCACCTTAGCAAATCTGTATCAGCGGTGGGCTCCGGGTCTCAGCGGACGGTTTCGCACCGTTCCTGCCGCTGGCCTCGACCACCCGCCATGGCCGTCAGTGGGCGCGGTCGGCCATCTCTCGGCGGCGATCGTCGCGGATGCGTTTGAGTCCCTTGACCGATTTGAGCGAATCGAGGATCTGCACGCCGGGAAGCGGGGAGTTCGGTCCCTTGCACTGCATCATGTCGTCGGGGTCGAGCAGCACCACGCGGATTCCGTCGTCCTTCATGCGCGACAGCGCCTCGGTGAGCATGCTCCGGGCGATGGAGTTGATCTCATTGACTCGGCGCAGGTCGAGGACGAAGGTGTTCGTGGTGGAACCGGGCTCGTCCATCGTGCGCAGGACGTTCTCCGAACCGCTCCACTGGATGAGGCCCTGCAGGCTGCAGATGCGGACCATCTTGCCCTCGGAATCGACGAAGCGACGGTCACGGCGGATGATCGAGCGGGCCGGTTCCGGTGCATCCATGATGTGCAGGCTCAACCGGTCGGAGAGGTCCTGGAAGATCTTCGACCCGCGGACGCTCGTGCCGTGCTTGTCCAGGCGCGGAGAGAACGTGGCAATGCCGACCTGACCTGGCATGACGCCGAAGACGCCGCCGGAGACGCCGCTCTTGGCGGGAATCCCGATCTCCGTCATCCAGTCGCCTGCCGCGTCGTACATGCCGCATGTCATCATGACCGCGAGCACCTGCCGGTTGACCCTGGGAGAGAGCACCTGCTCACCGGTCAGCGGATTGATCCCGCCCCCGGCGAGGGTCGAGGCCATGATGGCGAGGTCCTTGACGGTGACGGTGATCGCGCATTGTTCGATATAGCCGCGGACCACCTCGTCGGGGTCGTCGTAGAAGATGTCGTAGGACCGGAGCATGTTCGCGATGGCGACGTTGCGGTAAGCCTCACGCCATTCGCCGTCGGCCACCGAGTCGTCGATCGTTAACTCTCGGCCGGCGAAGCGGGAGAGCCCGGCACGCACGATCTCCGTGCGTTCGGCCAGTCCTGCACCGGGATCGCCGAGGATGGAGTGGATGGTCATGGCCCCGGCGTTGATCATCGGGTTGAGCGGGCGGCCGGACTTCTTGTCCAGGGAGAGCTCATTGAACTTCTCACCGCTGGGTTCGACGCCGACCTTCTCGAGGACTCCGGCCAGACCCTCCTGTTCGAGGGCGAGGCCGTAGATGAAGGGCTTCGACATCGACTGGATCGAGAACTCGTGGTCGGCATCGCCGGAGGTGTATTCGACGCCGTCGAGGGTGGAGATGCAGATCGCGAGCTTCTCCGGATCCGCTGCTGCGAGGTCCGGGATGTAGTCCGCATTCTCGCCGGACCGATCCGGTCGGAATCGGTCGAGCGTCTCATCGAGGAAATCCGGAATGGGCGATCGCATGGCACCTCCTGCTGCAGTAGTGGTCGGTCGGCACAGCGTGGCTTGACGCAGACTGCCATTCTCACACACTCGCTCGCTGCCCGCTGTGTGTCGGTGACTGAGCCGATGAATCGGCTGATCCGGTCCTGGCATGTTCCAGGTCTGGCACCGAATGTGCTGCTCCTGTGACGGGTCCCGACCTTAGTGTGAAGTCATGACCCGTTCCAAGCTGCTCCTTCTCGTCGGCATCGCGTTCACCGCCGTCGCTGTCGTCGTCATCGGCGTGATCGTCACCGCGCTGGTGCTGCGGTCGGCACCGCCAGACCCGGAGACCGAACGTCTGTCCGAGCATGCGCTGACCCCGCAGGAATCCATCACCGAGGTGGCCCCGCAGAGGGACGGGACCGTGCAGATCCGCCAAAGGCTGATCTACGAGACCCCGCCTGAAGGCGGAAAACCGGTCGGTCTGTGGATCAGTGATGCAGGAGTGGGTCGGAATCCTCAGACCGGGAACCGACTGGCGATGATGCCGAAACTGTCTTCGCTCAGCGCCGTCGAGCTGAGCACAGCCGATGACTCGACTCGGACCTCACCGAAGACACTCGGAGAGTTGGACATCGCCGTCGATGAAGAGAGGGAGCAGGGCTTTGACCACCCGGAGGCGCACTTCAAGTTCAACCCGGAGGATTCCGACGGAAAGACCGGACAGTGGAGCGAAGGCCGACACGTCATCGAACTCGAATACGTCCTCGACGAGGTATTCATCACCGTGGCCGGCGAGGATGTCTTCGCCGTGCCCATCCCCGTGATCGGCAATGGTCAGCACACGCAGAAGACACACACTTTGAACATCGACACCGACGGGCCGGTGCATTGTCCGGCCGACAACGTCGACTTCGAACTCGGTGATGGCTGCGACGCTGCAGCATTCGCACGAGTCGATGATGGTGAAGACTCGGAGGCCGGCGCCCGCGTGGTCTGGCGGGAGTCCCTGACCGACAGTCATGACGTCATCGCCTTCACCCCTCCCGCAGGAATGACTGCATCCCCGATCCCTGCATATGAGAGGCAGTGATGAGAGAGATCAAACGAGGAACCAGGCGCCGCCGCGGTTCGTCCTCGCTGGCAGCGCTCGCCCTCACCGCGATGATCGTGACCGCGGTTGCCGTGCCCAGTTGGGTGGACGCAGCACCGAATCCGTTGCGCAGCAAAACCGCTGAGCACACGCTCAGCATCGCCGCCGATGGCAGCTACTCGGTGCGGCTGGACACGAGATTCGAGCTCGCGCGGGATACGAAATGGTCGTTCGGCGGTGACATCCACGACGGATTCCGCCTGCCAGATACTGAGTCCCTGCTGCCGCCGTACCTGCGGACGGATTATTCGAATCCGCGAGGAACCATCGATTCGACCAAAGCGGAGGCGTCCATCGAGAAAGAGCTGCATTCCGTCGACATCGGCTTCTCCACGGACAAACTCGCTGCAGGATCTCACCGCGGCGTCCTCGACTACGAGGTTGCCGGGGCGGCGGTGCCGGCCGCAGACGTCCACGGGAAACAGGGCCGCGGCATTGTGGTGTACTTCCGGCCCTTGGACCGCGGCGACCTCGTCGTCGAGTCCGAGGCACCGATCACCGCCGTCGACTGTGAGGTCATCTCTCCGCACAGCGAGTCGTGCGGCGAGAAGAAGGGAGATGGGTGGGAGGTGTCGGGCGAGGAGCTGCTGCGCGATCACACCGCCATCGACGCGGTGCGGATCACGATCGACGCCGACCCGGCATCCCTGCCGACCCCGGAGGTCGATTCCTGAGTCTGCGTTGCCGACCGCACTGCGTCTCTGCCTCTGCTGTGTCGCAGGGCACCGCCGAACAGAGTTCGAGCCCCTGCCGTGATCGGCAGGGGCTCGAACAGCTGATGCAGAAGATCAGTGGTCAGCGGCTTCCGGCTGATCCATTGTCGCCGTCGAAGCCATCGTCACGACGGTTCGCTCCGCCGGTCTGATCGTCTCCGCGGACGTCGTTCCCGCGAACGTCGTTGCGGTTCGCGCCACCGGGCTGATCGTCTCCACGGTTCGTTCCACCGGTCTGGCCACGGTCATTGCCGATGGCGTTATCCGCCGCATCCCGGGCCTTCTTGATCTTGTCCGAGTGCTTGCCCCCGGTCAGCGAGTCGGCGACGCCGGCGGCTTTGTCGAGGACTGAGTCAGTGATCTTCTCGCCCTTGTCCGAATTGAGTTTGTCCTTGACTTTGGGATCATTGGCGAGGTTCTTGGCCTTGTTGAGAAACTTGTCGAATGCCATGGCACGGTCCTTCTCAGTTGGTCGAATGCTCTGTCGATGTTGGTCGTGGGGATGAACAGGGACGGTTCGAATCCTAGTGCGGCAGTCTGTGTCGGAACTGGCAATCACATGATGCGGATTCGCCGGTCACCGACCTCCTTCACTCCTGCGACAGGCGACGGTGAGGGGCATTACGGGCAGTGAGGATGAGCGCGGCGAGTACTGCCGAGAGCAGAGAGGCGCTGAGAATGGCGACCTTCGCAACATCGTGTTCGACCGAACCGGCGGTGAAGCTGAGTTCGGCGACGAGGAGAGAGACGGTGAAGCCGATTCCGGCAAGCAGTCCGATGCCGGTGAGGTCGGCCCAACGTAGGCTGGGATCCAAACCTGAGGTGAACCGGCTGACCAGCCATGTGGAGGCGAGGATGCCCACCGGCTTGCCCACGACCAGTGCCGCCATGATTCCGTAGGTCAGGGGATGGGAGAACGCCGATACCAGGCCGTCAGTTCCTCCGATATCGACACCGGCGGCGAAGAAGGCGAAGACCGGGACGGCGAACCCGGCCGACAGCGGCCGTATACGGTGTTCGAGCGCCTCGGCGAGGTCGATTCCGGACTGGGCCTCGCCTTCGCATGAGTGACCGCCGGGGGCAGCGGGCGTTTGGTTCGAAGCACGGCCGACGACTGCGGGGATCGTGAAACCCAGCAGCACTCCGGCGATGGTCGCGTGGACACCTGAGGCGTGCATGAGCGCCCAGGCGACGAGCCCGAGGGGGAGGAGAACGACCCATGTGGCCCAGGCGCGCTCGACGAAGATGCGACGGAAACGACTTGCGATGAGTCCGTAGACGATGACGACTCCAAGCGCGGTGGCGAGGGGGCGAATCGCGATGGTCTCGGTATAGAAGATCGCGATGATGGCGATCGCCAATAGGTCGTCGACCGCGGCCAGAGTCAGCAGGAAGAGACGCAGAGCCTTGGGCAGATGGGATCCGACGATCGCGAGGACGGCCACTGCGAAGGCGATGTCGGTCGCGGTGGGAATGGCCCAGCCGCGCATCAGTTCCGGGCGGGTGAGCAGAAAGGCCGCGCAGATGAGGGCGGGGACGAGGACTCCACCGGCCGCCGCAGTGATCGGGACGACAGCGGTGCGGAGCCGGCGCAGGTCACCGCGGGAGAATTCCGCCTTGAGTTCGATGCCGACGAGGAAGAAGAAGACCGCGAGCAGTCCGTCGGAGGCCCACTGCCCGATGCTCAGCCGCAGGTGCCATGGTTCATAGCCGAACTCCCAGTCTCGGATCGCGAAGTATCCGGCCGATACCGGAGAGTTGGCCCAGATCAGAGCGGCAGCAGCGGCGATGAGGAGCAATGCGCCGCCGACGGTGTCGCGGCGCAGCGTCGCAAACAGGCGGGAACCGGGAGATGTGGCGAGGGAAGGTGAGGTCACGATGAGTCCATTTCGTTGCCGGAGTCTGTGCATGTCCGGCCCGAAATGTGCGAGTGGTCGCCCCGTCAGGTCACCGCTGGGTCGCCGAGGCGGGGGCGAGTGTCATCTTCTGCTCAGGGAGAGGGCCGGAGTGGTGATCCGGCAGGCAATGGGGCAGTGCCGGAGAGCATCATGCCCCACGAGGTGATGTAGCCGTTGGTGCCGGAATGTCCGAGCACCCACACCTGCGGCCTGAAATCGGTGCCGCGCATGGTGGAAATCATCCGTTGCAGTCTAACCGACCCTCTGCACACCGCGCCAACGGGAGATAAGTGTGGCCAGATTGCACGCTTCGGGCGCGAAAATGGCAATCTGGCCACACTTATCGGGGGAGCTGAGGGCACACGAGCCTCTGCGCAGCGTCGCCGGGGACCTACCCCAGCCCGCCGGAGAGCCGAGCATGCAGTGCCTCGGTATAGGCGTTCATTCCGGTGATCTCCAGGCGCGTGCCCAGCGCTTCGTACTTCGTCACGATCGCGTCGAGGGCGGCCACGGTCGACGCGTCCCAGACATGCGATTCCGTCATATCGATGACGACGTGATCGGGATCGTGCGTGTATCGGAACTGAGTCGTCAGATCGTTCGACGAGGCGAAGAAGAGCTCGCCGCGGACCACATAGCGGGCAACCGCCTCGGTGTCGGTGGAATCGTCCCCGTCCGGACCTGCCGCGGATCTGGTGATCGTGCGTTCGACGGTGACGAAGTGGGCGACCCGCCGAACGAAGAGCACACTGGCCACGAACACTCCGACGACGACGCCGATGGCGAGGTTGCCGGTGGCGACGACGACCGCAACGGTGGCGATCATGACGAAGGTCTCGGACTTCGGCAGCATCTTCAGCGTCGAGGGGCGGATCGAATGCCAGTCGAAGGTGTCGACGCAGACCATCATCATGATTGCAGCGAGCGCGACCATTGGGATCATGCCCACGACGTCGCCGAGCACGACGACGAGGATGAGCAGGAACGCTCCGGCCATGAACGTCGAGATCCGGGTCCTCGCACCCGAGGCACGGACGTTGATCATCGTCTGCCCGATCATCGCGCAGCCGCCCATACCGCCGAAGAGGCCGGAGATCATGTTCGCGGCACCCTGGCCCCAGGACTCGCGGGTCTTGTTCGAGTGCGTGTCGGTGATCTCGTCGACGAGTTTGGCGGTCATGAGCGATTCCATCAGCCCGACCAGAGCCATGGCCAGCGAATAGGGCGCGATCGTGGTGAAGGTCTGCCAAGTCAGCGGGATGTCCGGAATGAAGAGCTCGGGCAGGCTGCGAGGCAGCTCGCCCTGATCGCTGACGGTGGGGACATCGATGGCGAAGACGATGGCGATGCCGGTGATGAGCACGATCGTGACCAGCGGCGCCGGCACGATCTTCGTCAGCTTCGGCATGAACACGAGCACGACGATGCCGATGGCCAGCAGCGGGTAGACCATCGACGGCACTCCGATGACGTGGGGGACCTGAGCTGCGAAGACGAGGATCGACAGGGCGTTGACGAACCCGACCATGACGCTGCGGGGGATGAACCGGATGAGCTTTGCCACGCCCGCCACAGCCAGCAGGATCTGGAACACACCGGCGAGCATGACGGTGGCGATGAACATGTCCATCCCGTGCTCGCGGGCGACGGGGGCGATGACGAGCGCCACCGCTCCGGTTGCCGCCGAGATCATGGCCGGACGCCCGCCGAGGAACGCGATCGAGGTCGCCATGATGAAAGCGGAGAACAGCCCGACCTTCGGATCGACCCCGGCGATGATCGAGAACGCGATCGCCTCGGGGATGAGGGCGAGCCCGACGACGAGTCCGGCGAGGACCTCACGGGTAAGCAGCCTCGGTGAGGTCAGTGCGTTCAGGACGGTCGGGTCGGGGCGGTAGCGTCTGGAGTCGTCGGCGGTCTCGGCGGGAATGGGAGTCGTCACGACCGGAACACTACCCGCCCCCGCGGTCAGCCGCGAGCGCGCCGGTCTGTGCGCAGCACAGTCTCGAGGAGGACCGAGATGCCGGGCATGATGTCGGCGAAGTCGGTGAACTCTTCGGGACAATGGCTGCGGCCGTCGACAGACGGAACGAAGATCATTCCCACCTGAGTCTTTGCGGCGATGATCCCGGCATCGTGGCCGGCACCCGAGAACATGGTTGCGCGCGAGAGCCCGAAATCGTCGGCCACTTCGGTGATTGTGGAAGTGATCGGCTCATGCAGCGGAACAGGGGCATCGTCGGTGGTCCATTCGATTTCGACCTCGACTCCGCGTTTCTCGGCCTCGCTCCCCGCCGCCGCAGTGAGTCGACGCTGAGCTTCGTTGAGCCAGGAGCCCTCGGGGCCTCGGAACTCTCCTTCGAGGCTTGCGATCTGCGAAACGACGTTGACTGCCTCGGGAGTGAAGCGGATCTGTCCGCTGGTGCCTCGAGTATTCAATCCGGATTCGGCGATCGACTCTACGGCGAGCACCGTTCCAGCCGCCGCGCAGCCGGCATCGGCCCGCACGTCCATCGGGGTCGTGCCGGCGTGGTCCTGACGACCGGTGAAGAGGGCCCGGAAGTGGTTGATTCCAGTGATCGTCTCGACGACGCCGATCTGCCGACCCGCCCGTTCGAGCTCTGGGCCCTGCTCGATGTGGAGTTCGAGAAAGGCCGTGACCGGATTGAAATCGTAGGCGGCCGAGAGGAAGTCGTCGGGGTCGATGCGGGAATCAGGCAGTGCGTCTGCCAGAGAACGTCCGGTGGGATCAGTGATGGCTAAGGTCTGACGGTCGACCTGTCCGGTCATCGCGCGGGAGCCGACGCAGAAGAGGCCGAAGTCATTGGGCTCCTCGTTGAAGAACACCACGACCACCAGATCGTGATCGACGCGGATATCGTGCTCCTGGATGAGCCGCACCACCTCGATCGCGCCGAGCACCCCGACGATCCCATCGAAACGTCCGCCGCCGTCGACGGTGTCGGTGTGCGATCCGAGCATGATCTGACGGCCGCCGAGGCGGCCGGGCAGCACTCCGATGACATTGCCGGCGCCGTCGATGCGGGTGTCCATCCCGGCCTGCCGCATGAGTCTGCGGGCGAATTCCCGACCCGAGACGTCGAATTCGCTCAGGGCACGCCTCGTCCAGCCGGGACGATCGGAGTCGGTCAATGTCGACAGCTCGGTGAGTTCGGAGGCGACGCGTTCGGGTGCGGGAGAGATCATGCTCATCATTGAGTCCTCGTCGTGTGTCTGTATTCGTCTACTGCAGGCTGACCCCTGATCCGTGGAGGCGGACCTGCAGCCCGGAGTCGGTGGCGGTGATGTCGGTGAGTTCGAGCCCGGCGGGCAGGAAGTCGAGATCGATGACTATATCGGAGATCTCCGAGGTGAGGAAGCCGGGCAGTCGATCGAGGGAGAACTCCGCCGAACCCAACTCGATCGTCGTCGCGTCGACGACGGCCCGTCTGCCGTCGGCCTTCGGGTCGATGCCCACAAGCAGATCCTGACCGAGCATCGATCCCTTGAGGAAGAGCTCGCCGTCGACGGTGGTGAACGTCATCCCCTCGGGCAGGTTCGCATGCTCGGCGGCGAGTTCGTCGAGGGTCGAGTGGGGGAGCACCGCCGTACCGTCGACGGTGCCGATGGGCTTCGACCCGCTGGTCGGAACGTCATAGAGTTTCGCATCGACATCGGTGAAGTCGACACCCTCATAGGTCGCCTCGTCGGCGGTGACATGCACCGAGTTCAGCTCCCCGGAGGCCAGCTGCGTGAGGATGGGGAAGCCGTCGACGGAGACCTCGGCATCACCGTAGTCGGCAAGCCCATCGGCGATGCGCTGCTCCGTGGTGTAGTCGACGATGCGGTCGGCCGCGACACTGCCGATGATGAGGGTGAGGACGATGACGACCGCGGAGACGATGAATGTCGTCCACCGGCTGCGACGTCGTGGCCGGTCATCCGGCCGCGGGTACTGAAGGGTCTGCGCCGTGGTCATGGACTCCATTGTTCCGCACCCGACGGTCCGTGCGCATTCGCCGACCGACTCGCACCCGCCGGTCCGGGTGCGCTAACCGGCACGGCAGAGTCGAAGGTCCTCGCTGCGCTCACTCGTCGAGAATGATGACGTCGAGTGTGCGCGGACCGTGCACTCCTTCGACCCGGCTGAGTTCGATATCGCTCGTGGCCGAGGGCCCGGAGATGAACGTCAGCGGTGCGTGCGCGTCGAGGCGGGCGACTCCTTCGGGAACGATGTCGACGATGTCGTCCGTCCGGACGATGCACACATGATGGTCGGGCACGAGCGTGATCGCCCTCCGCCCGCACTCGTCCGATCCGTCGAGGACGATCGTGCCCGTCTGTGCGATCGCCACCGCCGAGGCGGTCACCACCGCCCCTTGTGCGTCGAGGTCATCGACGCTGAGCTCCTCACCCGGAGCATCGACCCGCAACTCACCGGAGTACCCCGTCAGCCAGGACGAGTCGAGACCGCGGGGGACGACGACCGAGGAATGGTCGCCGATGAGTTCGGCGATCGTCGCGCTCGGGTCGCCATCGGCGCGGTGGACGTTGGCTTTGTAGTCGACGAGGCGGTCGATGAGCAGCTCGACGAGGGCCTCACCCGTGTGCGTGCCCTCATGGTGGTATCCGGCGTCGGCGGCCGTGGCAGCTGTCTTCGCCGAGGCAGCCCCACCGGAATCGGCCTGTGCCGTGCCGTCGGTGCCCGGTGCCGCCGTCTGCGGAGACGACGACACGTATTCCCCGCCGCCGCGGCGACCGAGTGCTTCGCTGATGCGGGCGAGGATCTCCTCGCGGGCGGTGTCGGTCATCGCTGTCCCTCCTCCTCGCGGTCATCCGCTTCCTCTTCGGCCCAGAGCTGTCGGAAGCTCTTCTCCGGCAGGGCCGGAATGTCGCGGCTCGACGTCCAGGCGCCGGCGATTCCGGGGAGGGTGTTGATCTGCTCACCGCCGGTGACCTTGTGCGCGAGAGGCAGTCCCTTCTCCGCCGCGGCCATCCGCTTCCCGTCGCCCATCATCCACGACGCGCCGGTGAGGGCGGCGTCGAGCTGGGAGGACACAGGGGAGTGGTTGGCCTTGACATCTTCGCCCCGCAGGTGGACGAGGATCTCCGGGATGTTGATCTTCACCGGACACACGTCGTAGCAGGCGCCGCACAGGCTCGACGCGTACGGCAGCGAACCGTTGCCCTGCTCTTCGACTCCCGTGAGCAGCGGGGACAGGATCGCTCCGATCGGTCCCGGATAGGTCGAGCCGTAGGCGTGGCCGCCGGTACGTTCGTAGACGGGGCAGACATTCATGCATGCCGAGCAGCGGATGCAGTTGAGCGCCGTACGTCCGTGCTCATCGGTCAGGGCCCTGGTGCGTCCGTTGTCGAGGAGGACGAGATGGACGTTCTGCGGACCATCTCCCTCGGACCGCCCCGTCCAGAACGAGGTGTACGGGTTCATCCGCTCACCCGTCGACGAGCGTGGCAGCAACTGCAGGAACACCTCGAGATCGGCGAACCTCGGCAGCAGCTTCTCGATGCCCATGACGGTGATGAGCGTCTCCGGCAGGGTCAGGCACATGCGCCCGTTGCCTTCGGACTCAACTACGCCGAGGGTGCCGGTCTCAGCGATACCGAAGTTCGCTCCGGAGATCGCGACCTTCGTGGTGAGGAATTTGTGGCGCAGATGTCGGCGGGCCGCCTCGGCGAGGACGGCCGGTTCGTTCGTCAGCTCCCCGACGTCGGCATCTTGTCCATGAAGATCTCACGGATCTCATCCCGGTTGCGGTGGATGGCGGGAACGAGGATGTGGCTGGGTTTGTCCTCGCCGAGCTGAACGATGAGCTCGGCCAGATCCGTCTCGAACGCATCGATGCCTTCGGCCTCGAGGTGCTCGTTGAGCCCGATCTCCTGGGTGGCCATCGACTTGACCTTGATGACCTCACGACGACCGGTCTCGAGCATCGGCGCATTGTCCTCGACGAGCTCGGTGACGATGGCATTGGCCTCATCGGCGTCGCGGGCCCAGTGGATGATGCCGCCGACGGCGGTGAATGACTCTTCGAACTGCGCGAGGTACTCGGGGAGGTTCGCCATCACTTCGTTCTTCGTGGCCTCACCGGCGTCGCGCAGGGCTTCCCAGTCGTCGAGCTCGGAGACGACCTCGGCGCGCTTGGACCGAATCGTCGAGGTGGCGTGGCCGATGTTGTTGCGCAGCTGCTGGTTGCTCAGATGTTCGTGCGAGGCCTCGGGAAAGGCCTCGGCTTCGATGATGTTGCCCTGCCCGCCGGGCAGATCGCTGCGTCGCTTCGACGGCAGCAGCGGCATTCCCAGAAAGGTCATCGCAGGCTCCCTCCGCTCACTTCTGCTCCTTCGCTCGGCACCCGCAGCGGGTCCTCCTTCGTCGATGCGAGGATCCGGGCCAGATGGACCGCGGCTTGACCGACGCGGAACCCGGACTGGGTGCGGCTCGGCTCGGCCGGAGAGGTGCCCCGATGGCCTGGGGTGAGGTGGTCGTCATCGTCGGCACCGACGACCGTCGTCAGCGTCTCGGTCGTGTGCCCCCGCTCATCGGTCGAGCTCGTCTCCTTGACGTGGACGGCGGTGACGTCCGGCGCGCCGTCGAAGCTTCCGGTGCGTTCGAACCGCGACATTCCACCGCCGATGTGCAGCAGACAGGAGGCATCGCCGCCGGTGCAGACATCGGCTTCGGTCGCCTGGATCGTGCGCACCTTGTCGGCGAGCATCGCCGAGGACACCTCCGGGTTCTTCACGGAGAAAGTGCCGCCGAACCCGCAGCAGGAATCGGCCAGAGGCAGTTCGACGAAGTCGATGCTCTCGACGGACCGGACGAGGGAGGACTGTCGATCGCCGAGGCGCAGCAGCCGCATTCCGTGGCACGACGGGTGATACGTCACGCGGTGCGGGAAATAGGACCCGAGATCGGCCGCGGCATCCGTGACGCCTTCGACGTCGGTGAGGAACTGGGTGAGCTCATAGGTGCGTTCGGCCACCTCGGCGGCCTCGGAAGCCAGGGCATCATTGCCCACCCGGGTGGCGACCATCGGCTGCTGGTGGCCGAGCGAGGCCACGCAGGAGGCGGACGGGGCGACGGCGACATCCCATTCGGTGCTTGTGAAAGCGCGGACGTGATTGGCGATGACCGGTTCGGCCTGCGCGAACTTGCCGGAGTTGATGTGCATCTGCCCACAGCACGACTGGCCTTCGGGGAAGATCACCTCATGGCCGAGTCGGCGCAGAATTCTCACGGTTGCCTGCGCAACCTCGGGATACATCGCATCGACGATGCAGGTGGCGAACAGTGCGATCCTCATCTGACCTCCAAGCCGGACGCTGTGCTGATGCGGTTGGCGGGATCGGCTTCCGACCGGGACGATGCCGTGGTCGCAAACGGTCCGTGTCACTCCATGCTCAGACCGTAGCACCGGGTCCTGACGCGGCAAATGGACACGACCGGAGGGGCGTGCCGGTGCGCGGATCGACGCGGAAGTCCGGCCACCTCGGGGGAGGGGCAAGCGATTTAGGTCCCATGGGACTGCGCTAATCTCCGGCGCCGATCAGAGCGGCGACGATGCACGTGCAGACCCATTTACCTGGGAGGAGACCGCCCATAGGATGACGATATGGATTCCCAGCGCACACAGAACATCAGAACGGTCTCGGCCCGCATCAACTCATTCCACTCGTCGATGTACTTCTCACAGACGGTCGGCGCCGAATACGCCAAGTACGGACTCGAACCCGGAGTCGAGGGCAATATGGCCGCGCGTTCGGCGCCGCTGGGGCGGGTGAATCCCGGAGTCGTCAGCGCCGCGTACTACAACTACTCCCCGAACTTCGTCGCCGATCTGCTGCCGCGACTGTGGGAGACGGTGAGCCCGGAGCAGATGGTCCAGGCCCGCTTCGACGCCGTGTCCGCATTCATGGCCGAACTCTTCGGCGACCGTGACGATATCGCCCTGCTCACCGAGGCGGCCACCCAGCTGACCGAAACGCTGACCCCCGTGCTCACCGCCATGGACTTCGCCGGGCGGCCCCTGTCCGCGGCCACCGCCGACGTCATCGGCTCCCACCAAGCGAACACCGCTTTCGAGAAGCTGTGGGACGTGGCCACCGTGGCCCGCGAATTCCGCGGCGACGGCCATGTCGCCTCCCTTGTCACCGCCGGTGTGCCCGGAATCGACGCTCTCATGCTCGATGTCGCGACCGGAGCCGGATTCCGTCCGCGAGCAGCACAGAAGACCCGCGGTTACACCGATGGGGAATGGCAGACCGCGCAGACCAGGCTCGCCGAGGCCGGGCTGATCACCGTGGAAAAAGATGACCGCGGGCACGATCTTCCCACCATCACCGAGGCAGGGCGCGACCTGAAGGAACAGGTCGAAATCCTCACCGACGGCACGGTCACAGCCGCGTGGTCGGTCCTTGACGATCAGACGATCGAATCGCTGCTCGCCCCCAGCCGTGACCTGCTGCGCGTGATCGCGAAGTCCGGTGCCTTCCCGTCGAACATCTTCGCGCGGCCCGAGAAGAAGGTCGGCTGAAGCTGATTCAGCTCTGGTGTGCCCGCTCCACATGAGAGCGAGCGTGGTCGAGTGCCGCCGGCAGCTCATCGAACAGGTGCCGGTGGTGGCGCAGAGCTGCGAGCACTCCGACCTGTTCGAACAGTCCGGCCTGACTGTCCCTGACGCCTTTGATGAGCACCGTGATCCCGCGGCGTTCGAGAGCCGTGACCATTTCGGTGAGGATATGAGCTCCGGTGGCATCGACGAGTTCGAGCTGCGACATCCGCAGCACAACGACCGAGACTCCATTGAGTTCCATGACCTCATCGGAGATGCGATCGGCCGAAGCGAAGAACAGCGGTCCTCGGAAATGGACGATCGCGATCTTCTCGTCGCCTGGCTGAGCGGCCTCTGTTTCCGAAAGTCGTTCGATGCGAACCGAGGTCGTTGCGGACAGTTTCCGCAGAGCGAAGAACGCCGCCACGACGACACCGATGCCCACAGCCACGATGAGGTCGAAGGAGACGGTGATGAGCGCAGTGATGACGAACCCGAAGGCATCGGATTTCGTCGAGCGCAGAATCGAGCGCATCGTCTCAAGGTCGATCATGCGCACTGCGGTGACGAAGAGGACTCCGCCAAGGGCGGCCAACGGGATCTGACTCACCGGAGCCGCTGCCACCAACACGATGAGCAGCAGCACCGCCGCATGGGTGATCGAAGCCAGACGTGTGCGCCCTCCGGCCCGGATATTCACCGAGGTGCGGGCGATCGCACCGGTGGCGGGCATGCCGCCGAACAACGAGGACCCGATCGACGCAACACCCTGACCGACGAGCTCCCGATCGGGCTGGTAGGCACCGGCATCGGACATCGACGAGGCGACCCTGGCCGAGAGCAGCGATTCGATGGCGGCAAGCGCGGCGATCGTGCCCGCAGCCGGCAGCAGAGCCGGCAGAACGGCAGGATCGATGACGGGAATGCTCGGGGCAGGCAAGGACTGGGGGATCGCCTCGATCGTGGCCAACGGGTTCGGAATGATTCCAGACAGCACGGTGACGATGATGATGCCGACCAGCGATCCGGGAATCGCGGAATGGATCTTCGGGGAGACCGCCATGCACACGGCGACGATCGCCACAGCGCCCAGAGAATAGGGCAGATACGACCAGTCCGCATCCGAGATGAGCTGCACGGCTGCCGCGAAGGCATTCATGCTCACCTCGCCCGGAGCCAGATCATCGGGGGTCGTGACGAACGGCACCTGTTGGAGGAAGATGATCGCAGCGATGCCGACGGTGAAGCCTTCGATGACCGGCCAGGGGATGAAGGACACCGTCCGGCCCAGGCGCAGCAGTCCGGCCGCGACGACGATGAGGCCGGCGATGAGGGTGACGGCGACGACGGCCTCGGCACCGTGACTGGCGACGATCGGCACGAGGACGACGGCCATGGCGCCGGTGGGACCGGAGATCTGCAGGTGGGATCCGCCGAAGACCGCGGCGAGGAAGCCCGCGACGATCGCGGTGATGAGTCCCTGTTCGGCTGTGAGACCGGAGCTGACTCCGAACCCCAGCGCCAAAGGCAGGGCGACGATGCCGACGGTGGCACCGGCGAGCAGGTCCTTCGGCCAGGAGCGGCGGGTCTCACGGTAGTCGGCGACCGACGGCAGCAGAGACCGGGTGCGGCGCAGCAGCGATGCCGGGCTCATGCGGTATCCGCGCCCGGGATCTTCGGCAGTGACCGGGCTTCAGCGAGTCGCTGCTCATCGTCTTCGAGCATCGTCAGCAGCAGGCTCCTGGCCACCGCGAGCAGCTCTGCGGTGCGCCGGTCGGCCAGACGATAGTAGACATGGCTGGCCCGACGTTCGGATTCGACGAGACGGTGGCGCCGCAGTACCGCGAGATGCTGCGAGAGGTGCGAGGCCTCGAGCGCGGTCTCTGCCTGCAGATCGGCCACACTGACCTCGTCGTTGCCGGAGAGGAGCTCGAGGATGCGGATGCGGAAGGGGTGGGCGAGGCCCTTGAAGAGGTTCGCCTTGACCTCGTACAGGGGGCGCTGAAGCTGATCCAATGGCATGATGAAACCATCATATCGAAAGGTTGGGTTCAGATCCGACCGGTCTCAGAGAATGATCAGCCCGGTTCCGCATCTGCGGAACCGGGCTGGTGCTCACGATCGCTTCGGAAGGCGGCGGTCAGTCCTCGTCGGTCTGCTTCGGGTAGGTCTCGGCCACCTCGGCGGCAATCGACTTCGCCTCGTCGGAGCTCGGTCCCTCGGCGGAGAACACGGCCCTCCGGTAGTACTGGAGCTCGATGATCGAGTCGATGATGTCGCCGAGCGCGCGGTGCCCGCCGTGCTTCGCCGGTGCCTGGAAGTAGGCGCGGGGGAACCACTGCTTGGCCAGTTCCTTGACCGAGGAGACGTCGATGATCCGGTAGTGCAGGTGCTCGACGAGTTCGGGCATCTGCTTGTTCAGGAACACCTTGTCGGTGCCGACCGAATTCCCGCCCAGCGGTGCCTTGCCGGACTCGGGGACATGCTTCTTCACGTATTCGAGGACCTGGGCCTGCGCCTCGGCGACGGTGGTGCCCGCGTCGAGTTCGGTGATCAGACCCGAGGTGGTGTGCATATTCGTGACGAACTCATTCATGTTCGCCAGTGCATCCGCCGAGGGCTTGATGACGATGTCGATTCCGTCATCGAGGGGGTTGAGCTCGAAATCGGTGACGATCGCAGCCACCTCGATGAGTTCGTCCCGCACCTCGTCGAGGCCGGTCATTTCGCAGTCGATCCACACAATTCTGTTGTTGCTCACCCGCCCAGCTTAGGGCAGGGGGCGGTGTTGGGGACATTCCGGGACCGAATCGGTGCCCATCCGCGGGCGGGGTCGCGCCCGCCTCGGCGAGGGTGGAGGACGGGGCACGGACGGCTGTCGGAGGGCCGCCTCGGTGACGTTCGGGGTAGGGGAGTGCCTGTGAACGTCGACACACACTGAGTGTGCGCACAAAGGCGATGTCCGGTAAGTGACTTAAACTTGGAGTGTCCCCGAACCAGGGGTGCCATTTTGCTCGGCTGAGGGAAGGTTCGCACGTGCGTTACACAATCGCTGTGATTCTCATGGTGGTGGGTGTCGTCGTCGGTGGCCTCGGCATCCTGCAGAAGACCCTGTGGGCGCCGGAGGATACGATCACTGCCACCGCACAGATCGACGCCGACAAACCGGCAGTCATCGTCGACCCCGGAATGCTCAACCTCTACGAAACGCCTGCGACCCTGACGGTCGAGGGCAGCGGTGATCTCACGATCGCCCAAGCTCCGATCGAGAACGTCGAAGCCTGGGCGGGACAGTCCGCCTATGATCGCGTCACCGGGATCGCCGCAGGCGGCGAGCTCACGGTCAAGGGCACCGACGGCGAGGGCAAGGTTCCCAACCCCGCCGGGGCCGATCTGTGGCAGTCCGAGGTCACCGGCACCGATTCGGTGGAACTGGAATGGAACGACGACGCCAACCGCACCGGATTCCTCGTCGCCGGCGACGGAGAAGCCGGAAAGGTCGAATCCGTGACCCTGACTTGGCCCAACCACGCCGAGACCCCATGGGCGCTCCCGCTGATGATCATCGGCGGTGTCATCTTCATCATCGGCGTCGTCCTCCTCTTCCTCGGCGCGAACAATTCGAAGAAGGAAGCGAACCGGCGCAAGGCACGCCAGGAGCGCCGCCGCAAGCTCGCCGAATACGGCACCGCATTCGCCGTCGTCCCCGTGCTCGCGCTCAGCGCCTGCGGGCCGGAAGAGCTGCCCAAGCCCGAGCCCTCCGAGGCTCCGAGCTCAGCGGCCGCGGGAGTCACCGACGATCAGGCGAAGCGGATCCTCGACTCCGTGGCCGCCGACGTCAAGGCCGCGGACAAGAAGACCGATAAGAAGGCACTGGCCGAACGTGCGACCGGACCCGCGCTGAAGCAGCGGGAAGACCTGTACAAGGTCAAGGAGAAGGTCGAGGATCAGAAGATGGCGCCGGCAGTGGCCAGCGAAGAGATCGTCGCCAACTACACCTCCGCCACCGACGCCTGGCCGCGCGTGACCAGCCTCATCACCTCCGCGCGAAACTCGCAGTTGCTGGTGCTGACCCAGAAGGATCCGCGCAGCGACTACAAACTGTGGTCGCAGACCCAGTTGACGGCCGGCACGAAGCTGCCCGAACTGCCCGACTCGCGTCAGGGTGCGAAGATGCTCGAACCAGGATCCAAGGACTTCGTCACGACTCCGGAGAAGGCCGTCGCCGACTACGCGAAGGCTCTCGGCAGCGGAGCGGACTCGAAGGAAGCGAAGAAGTTCGCCTCCGATGACTTCTCGAAGTCCATCTGGAAGAACCAGAAGGATCAGAAGGCCAGCGCCGAAGAAGGCAAGGCCGAAGTGGACTACAAGTACACCCCGGGCAAGGAGCTCGTCGCCCAAGGCACCGCCGGTGACGCCGCCATCGTCACGGGAGTCATCGACGCGGAATCGACGATCAGTCCCGAATCGAAGGAAGGTCGCACCGGCACCCTGTCGCTGTCGTCGCCGCAGAAGGAGCTCGTCGGCTCCGGGTCGACCCAGCAGCCTGTGACGACGAAGACCACCCAGGTGCTCACCTTCCTCGTGCCCAAGGACGGCAAGGTCAAGCTCATCGGCGGTCTCGAGACACTCGCCGGAGCCGAAGCAGGCTGAGGCGGACGGGTCGGCACCGTGGCGCTCCTTCCCTGACGGCTGAGGAAATAGCCGTGGGCGCACCGATGTTGATACGTTCTGTTGGATAAACATGGACCAGGTGCGTCACGGTTTTCGCCGAGCCCACCGACCGCGTCACAAAGGAGACCACGTGTCAATGGATCCCTCGCAGGAGAATACGCAACCCAACCAGGGACTCGACCTGTCGGCAGTGCGCAGCAAGAATATGCCCGCCGACCAGGGCGGGCAAGCGGCCGGTGCGGGTGCCGGTGCTGCCGGTGGCGCCGGCGGCCAGGCAGGTCAGGACCCGAACGCGGTCGCCGTTCCGGGACTGGTCTTCGACGTCGATGAATCGACCTTCACCAGCCTCGTCGCGATCTCCGACCGCGTGCCCGTGGTCATCGACCTGTGGGCCGAATGGTGTGAACCCTGCAAGCAGCTCTCCCCGGTCCTCGAGCGCGTCGTCACCTCCTATGGGGGACGCCTGGTGCTGGCGAAGGTCGACGTCGATGCGAGCCCGCGTCTGCAGCAGGCATTCGGCGTCCAGTCGATCCCGACGGTCGTCGCCCTCATCAAGGGCCAGCCCGTGCCGCTGTTCCAGAGCGCTCTGCCCGAACCGCAGGTCCAGGCGTACTTCGACGAACTCCTCAAGCTCGCCGGTGAGAACGGTGTGACCGGCTATGCGGCCGTCGGGGGAGCCGAACCCGAACCGGCCGGTCCCGCCCACCCGGAGGCCGAGGAGGCACTCGCCACGGGCGACTTCGACACCGCCGAGAGCCTGTTCAAGGCCGCACTGGCGAACTCTCCGGCCGACGAGGAGGCGAAGTTCGGTCTCGCCCGGGCAGGTCTGGGCCGCCGCCTCATCGACCAGGAACCGGCCGACCTCATCGCCGCCGCCGAAGCCGACCCCCAGGACGTCGAAGCCGCGAAGGCCGCCGCCGACGCCGAGATCGTCAGTGGCAACGCCGGCAGCGCCTTCAACCGACTCATCTCTCTCATCCGCACCACCGCGGGTGATGAGAAGGAATCCCTGCGCCTGCGGGTCCTCGATCTGTTCGAGGTCCTCGGCGCCGACGACCCAGCCGTGACCAAGGCACGGACCGCACTCATGAGGGCATTGTTCTGATCCAGCAAATCCGACTCATCACCGCCATCCTCTTCGGCGTAGCGGCACTCATGCTCGCCGGACTGGTCATCTCTGCGCTCTCGGCCGTCGGCACCGACGAGATCACCGAGACGCCGGCCTTCAAGGTCAAGGACGGGGCGTACGCCGTCGTCCTCGACGAAGCGATCGTGCCCTATTCGGGGTCGAGTGTGACCGTGACGGCGAAGAACTCGAAGGGCACGGAGCTGTTCGTCGGCTCCGCCAGCGGGGTCGACGCCGACAGCTACCTCGACGGGGTGGCGCAGGAGCAGATCAGTGATGTGTCGTTCCCGAACCCCGCCTCCCACCGGTTCACTCCCGGTGATGCGAAGCCGGAGGCCGATATCACCGATCGTGACTGGTGGATCAGCACGGACACGGGAAAGACGGTCGCGAAAACCTTCGACCTCGATGCGCAGCCGCAGGTGCTCGTCATCGCCCCTGCGAACTCCGATGACAGTCTCGACGGAACGACGGTGAGTCTCCAGATGCGCGTCAATGGCGTGTTCGCACTCAGCCTGCTCGGCATTGCCGGCGCGATCATCCTCGCCGGATTCTCGGTGTTCTTCTTCATGCGCTGGTGGTCCTCACGCATCCGCCCGCCCAAGAAGGACGTCGGTCGCTCGGGCAACAGGGGATCCGATGGCGGCGGCAGCAACGGCCGCGGCGGCTCGGATGGCGGCGGAAGCGGCCCCGACGAACGCACCCCCGCCGAGGCGGCCGGTCAGCGGCCGATGACCGCGCGGTCAAGGGCGAGTCAGGTCCGGCGACTCAGCCGATCTCGACGGTACAGCCGGGAACCGCAAGCTCAGCGCCGCCTCGGCGACGGGATCTGCGGAACCGTCGGTCCCTGCGGACGGTGACGGCCGCGATGATAGGCACGGGACTCGTGCTCAGCGGCTGCGCGAACATGCCGATCGCCAAACCCAGCAGCCCGGATGTCACCCCGTACGAGCGCACTGCGGTGCGCCCCGGTGAGGCCGGGAAGTTCATGACGAACTACACGGAATCGCTCGACAAGACCCTCGGCGACAAGGGCACCGACCTCGACAAGATCCAGGCGGCACCGCTCATCGATCACACCCGCGCGCAGATCCAGATCGCGGACAAGGCGAAGCAGAAGCTGCGCGCACCGAACTTCACCGAGGTCGTCGCCGGCAGCCCGAGCTTCACCGAATACCCGATGTGGTTCTACGCCTTCGGCACCGCGGACAAGAAGTCCACGGACGGGGACAAGCAGCTGACCCAGGTGATGTTGGTTACGCGGGAATCGGCGTCGACCGACCCCCTCGTGCGCCAGGCATCGTATGTGCCCACCGATCAGGTTCCGGCGCTCATGGCCGACGATCAGGGAGCCGTGGAAGAGGCACCGGAGGAATTCTCGAGCGATCTGACCACCGCCTCCGGAGACGTCTCGTCGTTCCTCGTCGACGGCAAGGCGAAGTCCGGGGGACCCGATGGGCTCAAGGAAGGCGGATTCAAGGGATTCCGCGACTACGTGGGTGACCTGCGGGACAAGGACTCCGGCTTCGACAAGGTCGACGTCGACTGCAAGCCCTATGAGGACCTCAAGTTCGAGGACATGACTCTGAGCACCGAGAACGGTGCGATCGGGATGGGCGAAGTCCGCTGCACGCTGACGATCAAGGCGCCGTCCGACTACGCTCTCGACCTCGGCGACACCGTCGAGGCCGTGAAGACGAATGACAAAGAGGGCGACACCATCAAGGTCGACACCGCACACCCCTATGTGCTGATGAAGACCGGTGACGAGCTCACCGCGGTGGCCACCGACTGGAACGTCATCTCCTCCAAGGTGGAGTGACCTGGGGCTGCTGTTCGCTCGTCGTGTCAGCACCCGCGGGTTCGAAGTTCATACGCGCTGATCACGATCACCGCATATGAGCTTTGAACCCGCTCATACGCCGCTCAGTCGCGGTTCGCGCGGCGGCCGACGCGCAGCAGCCACCACAGGCCGATGAGCGGCAGAATCAGCGGAATGTAGCCGTATCCGCTGCCGAAGTTCGACCACACCGACGGCTTCGCGAAATCCTCGGGGTGGGTGTGGCTGAGGATGCCGACGACGATGACGCCGACGAACTCGATCGCGCAGGCGGCGACGGCGATCCGGTGTGAGATGCGGTTGCCGATGACGAGGCAGACCGTGGCGAGGATGTAGATCACCGCTGCCAGCGCCGAGAGCGAATACGCGATCGGCGCGACGTCGAATTCGCGGATGAGCTGGTAGCCCGCCCGGGCCGTGGCCGAGAGGGCGAAGACCCCGTACACCGCCGTCAGCGCCCGGCCCGGACCGGTATGCATCGCGGAATACGGTGACCGCCCCGTCTTTCCCTTCGCCGAGGCGGCTGCGGAGTTCGTACCGTCCGCTGGGTGTGCGCTGCCCGCTGAGTTCGCATCGTCGGCAGAATCCCCGCCGAACCGGTTGCGCCTGTTCACTGCCAAATCTGGTCCAATCTCTCGATCATCACGATCACCGTCAGTCCCGCCGCGGCGAGCACTCCGGGCCCCCAGCGGCTGAGCTCCGCAAACGCCCAGAACCCGGCCAGCGCCATGACCATGACCGCGGTGATGATGTAGCCGAAGTAGAGCAGCGGGTCGACATCATGAGTGGCTCCGAAGGTCGCAATCGAGATGATCAGCTGCACGATGAGCAGCAGCAGAAGCAGAGCGGCACCGCCGAGCAGGGCCTTACCAGCTGGACGGTTGCGGATAGTCTCGATGATCGACCACAGGGTCAGGATGCCGGTGGTGGCATAGAGGACGATGGTGAAAACGGTGAACACCCGACCCAGTTTAGTCGGCCATACCGGCAGGCAACTCGTCCGGATGCGCCGCTTCGCGGGTGAGATGCCGCACGGATCCTGGCCGTAGCCTGGCTCACGCCCTAAAATTGCAGGGTGCCCATCTATCTCGATCACGCAGCCACCTCGCCGATGCCCGCCGAGGTCCTCGAGGTGTACACGAAGGAGTTGGCCCGGCGGGCCAATCCCTCGGCTCTGCACGCGGTCGGACAGGCGGCACGGATGCGCATCGAAGAAGCACGCGAGGCCATCGCCCGCGCGGTCGGTGCGGCCACCTCGTCGGAGGTGATCTTCACTTCGGGAGGCACCGAGGCGGACAATTTCGCGCTCAAAGGCCTCTACCTCGCTCGCAACAACGGGACGTTCACCGCGCCCGCACGCCCGCGGGTGCTGACGACGACGATCGAACACCCCGCTATCCTCGAGACCGTGGAATGGCTGGAGGCGCAAGGCGCCGAAGCCGTCTACCTCGACGTCGACGGGGCAGGACGCCTCGACCTTGACGCGGCAGTGACCGAACTGCGCCGCGATCCCGAACGCACCGCGCTCATCAGCGTGATGGCCGCGAACAACGAGATCGGCACTCTGCAGCCGATCGCTGAGATCGGAGAGATCGCCGCCGAACTCGGCATTCCCTTCCACATCGACGCCGTGCAGGCCCTCGGGCAGATTCCGCTCGACTTCGCTGTGCTCAAGGCGACGGCGATGACGATCACCGCGCACAAGATCGGCGGTCCCGTCGGCATCGGCGCACTCCTGCTCGACCGTGGGGCGACCCCGACTCCGATCCTCCACGGCGGGGGACAGGAACGCAGCGTGCGCTCGGGCACCCTCGACGTCGCCGGTGCCGTGGCCTTCGCCGCCGCCGTCGACCTCGTCACAGACGACCTCGCGGCCCGGTCGGCACGACTGTCGGGACTGCGGGACCGCCTCATCGCGGGAATCGAATCGAGCATCGACGGGGCACGGCTCTCCGGTCCGCGCGGAGCGGACCGCCTGCCGGCCAACGCCCACTTCACGTTCCCGGGTTGCGAGGGGGACTCGCTGCTGTTCGGTCTCGATGCCAGGGGATTGGCCACCTCGACGGGTTCGGCCTGTTCTGCCGGCGTCTCCCGCCCCTCTCACGTGCTCCTGGCATGCGGGCTCGATGAGGACAGCGCCCGGACCACTCAGCGCTTCACGCTCGGTCACGATACGACCGAAGCCGATGTCGATGCCCTGCTCGCGGCCCTGCCTGAGGTCGTCGACCAGGCACGCCGAGCCGGGATGGTTTCGGCAACACCCCGATGGATGCAAGGAGCATCATGAGAGTACTCGTCGCTATGTCCGGCGGAGTCGATTCGTCTGTAGCCGCGGCACGTGCCGTCGACGCTGGACACGAAGTCGTCGGCGTCCACCTCGCCCTGTCCCGGATGCCCGGCACCCTGCGCACCGGATCGCGCGGCTGCTGCACGATCGAAGACTCCCGCGACGCCCACCGCGTGGCGGGGATGCTCGACATCCCCTTCTACGTCTGGGACTTCTCCGAGCGGTTCAAGGAAGACATCGTCGATGACTTCATCGCCGAATACGCCGCCGGCCGCACCCCAAATCCGTGCATGCGCTGCAACGAGCGCATCAAGTTCGCCGCCCTCCTCGACCGCGCCCTGGCGCTCGGCTTCGACGCCATCGCCACCGGTCACTATGCCGAGGTGCTCCGCGATGACGAAGGGCGACCCGAACTGCACCGCGGTGAGGACCTGGCCAAGGACCAGTCCTACGTCCTCGGTGTGCTCACCTCCGATCAGCTCGAGCACTGCTACTTCCCGATCGGTGCGACCGCGTCGAAGGCCGAAGTGCGCGCCGAGGCGGCCGAGCGCGGTTTCTCCGTGGCGAACAAGCCCGACTCCTATGACATCTGCTTCATCCCCGACGGGGACACGAAGGCCTGGCTGGCCGACAAGATCCCGATGCGTCCGGGACTCATCAAGGACTCCGAAGGCGAAGTGCTTGGGCGTCACGACGGAGCGATGACGTACACGATCGGTCAGCGCAAGGGCCTCGGCATCGAGAAGCCCGCTGCCGATGGCAAGCCGCGCTTCGTCACCGGCCTCGACCCGGCGACGAACACCGTCACCGTCGGATCGCGCGCCGATCTCGCGGTCTCCCACCTCACCGGCATACGCACCTCCTGGGCCGGAGCGGCTCCGTCGGATATGGGGGACACCCCGGAGACCGGAATCGACTGCGAAGTCCAGATCCGCGCCCACGCCGACCCGGTTCCGGCCCGTGCCTGGCTCGGCGATTTCGTCGCCGAGGCACCCGAGCATGAGGCGAATCCGATCATCGACGAGGTCGAGGTGCCCGCCGCACGTCCGGCCGGGCAGCTCATGCACGTCGACGTCGATGAGGAGCTTTCCGGAGTGGCCCCGGGCCAGACCATGGTGATCTACCGCGGCACTCGCGTGCTCGGCCAGGCCACCATTGACTCCACGGCGAAGGACCGCATCACCCCGGCACCGGAATTCGCCGACGCCTGAGCTGACTCACCTCACTTAAGCGACGAGTTCGGGCCCGATGTCGGCCACTGACGATACTCTGGGGGCATGAAGGAATTTCCCCAAGATGTCGTCACGGCACCTTATGGAACCTGGTCTTCGCCTCTCAACGCCGCTGAGGTGGCTGCCGGTGCTGCTCCGATCTTCGATGCCGCCTTCCGCGGAGATGAGATCTTCTATTCGACGAAGATCCCCACAGAGAAGGCTCGCACCGGACTCGTCCGCACCTCGCTGTCGCGTCCGGGAGACAGCGAACAGGTCATTCCCTCCGGCTTCAACATCCGCTCCGCCGTCCACGAATACGGGGGAGCCGCGTGGGCTCTCGATCAGAGCAGCGAGGTCATCTACTTCGTCAACGCCGCTGATCAGCGCGTCTGGCAGATCATTCCGGGGCGTGCCCCGCATGCCCTGACCCCGGACACCTCGGGGCGGATCCGCTATGGAGATCTGCACATGAGTCCGTGGGGACTGCTGTGCGTGCGCGAGGACTGCCGGTCCACCCGTCGTGAACGCGCCATCGTGCTGCTGACCAAGCACGGGACGACGAATGTGCTCTCGACCCATTCTCATTTCATGGCCTGGCCCAGGCTCTCACCCGACGGCAGCACCTTGGCATTCATCGGCTGGGAACACCCGAACATGCCCTGGGACGGAACCACCCTGTGGCTGGTCGATGTGCGCACCCCGGCCACCCCTGCGGTCGGAGTGCTCAGCGGCGACGGCGTCGAACGACCACGCAGATCCGATCCGGGACTGCCGAGCCCGACCGATCCGGGCATCTCCCTGCTCCAGCCGGAATTCACCTCAGACGCTTCCCTCCACGTCATCTCGGACCACGCAGGTCACTGGTCGCTGTACGGACTCGACATCGACCCCGTCGCCGCTCGTCCCGTCGTCACCGACGCACGCCATGCAGAGGCCCCCGTCCAGCTCGACATCGACCGTCTGCGTCCGGTCATCGACACCGGCGAGGAGATCGGCGGTGCCCTCTGGCAGCTGGGCACGAGGTGGCACCTCAACGACGGCGACGAGGTGTGGGCGCATTCGCAGGGGGCCACCGCGACACTCGTGCGCCGCCGTCTCACTGACAGTCCCGTCGCGCTCGAACCAGACCGGTCCTCACCGTCTTCCGACCCGGCCGCACCGAACCCTGTCGCCACTCCCTGGGAGACCATCGACACGACGGGGGAGACCTTCGGCACGATCGAGCTCCTCGACCTCGGACGCACCCACCTGCTGCTGACGGCGAAATCGACACGGCGTCCCGGAGTCCTCTACGCCGTCGATCGGGTGACCGGACTGTTCACCGAGATCGCCAGCGAACGCCTCGACACCCACCAGGGCTATTACTCCCGCCCGCAGGTCGGCGAGCTCGGGGGAGTGCCCGTCGTCATCCATCCGCCGCACAATCCCCGCTTCGCCGCCCCCGATGACGAACTCCCGCCCTACATCGTCTCGATCCACGGCGGACCGACCGGGCAGGCAACCCCGGAGATGACGGCCCGCACGAGCTACTTCACCTCCCAGGGAATCGGCGTCCTCGAAGTCAACTACGCCGGGTCGACCGGCTTCGGTCGCGCATGGCGAGACCGGCTGCGCGGCGGATGGGGAGTCGTCGACGTCGAGGACACCGTCGCCGCCGTCAATGGACTCGTCGCAGCCGGACTCGCCGACCCGAACCGCATCGCGATCTCCGGAGCCTCCTCGGGCGGATGGACCGTGCTGTCCGCCCTCGCCTCGACGAAAGTGTTCGCCTGCGGCACCTCGTATTTCGGAGTCACCGACCTCATGCGCTTCGTCGTCGACACCCACGACTTCGAATCCCATTACATCGACGGACTCGTCGGCCCCTGGCCCGCCGCCCAGGACGAATACATCACCCGTTCGCCGATCCGCCGGACCACCGATATCACCGTGCCCGTGGCCGTCATGCAAGGCGACCGTGACCCGATCGTCCCACCCTCCCAGGCCCAGGAGTTCGTCGATACACTCGAACTGGCCGGAGTGGAGTACATTTACCGTCTGTACAAGGGCGAATCCCACGGCTTCGTCCGCGCCGAGACCATCATCGATTCCCTGGAAAGCGAGTTCGGATTCTATGTCGACGTCTTCGGAATCCCCCGCGCCCACCAGCATGGCTGATCTTCACTCACCCGCCGAGGCGGCCACCCCCGAGATCCCGACGTTCGTTCTGCCCGCCGCCACGACCACGGGAATCTGGCTGCCCGGAGCCCGTGATCCGCGCCGCGGCTACATCGCGACAAGTCCGGTCCGGGAGGCCGCGGCTCCGGCTTCGATCTCCTCGCCGACCAGCTGCCGCCGATGCCCCTGACCGCTCACCAATCCGAGGGTCGATGGGGTGCCGACGCCATCGGCCGCGCCGTCGGCCTGCTCACCGAACTCCACGTCGACCGCACATCCTACGGATGGCGACTGACCGCCTCGGCGGGCAAAGACGAACGACTCGAGGACTCGGCCCTGATCGAAGCCTTCGACGCGATCGCCGAATACGGGGCCTCCCGGCCCGGACAGATCCAGATCAGTCTGCCGGGACCGTGGACGCTGGTGACCGCGCTGAGCCTGAGTTCCGGCGCCCGCGTCCTCGGCGATTACGGCGCCCGCCGCGACGTCGTCCAGGCCTACGCCTTCGGCATCGCCGCGTTCACCGACCGTATCGCGGGCCTGGGCATGCAGCCGACGGTCCGCCTCGTCGAATCCCGCCTGAACCCTGTCCTCACCGGCACCTGGCCGACCGTGTCCGGGTGGGCGAGCCTGCCGGCCATCAGCGAAACCCAGGTGTGGGCGGCCCTCGAATCCACCCTGCGCCACCTCCCACCCGCCGTGCTCGCGCTGCCGAACCTCGACCCTCTGCGCCTGCAGGGCAAGGAGATCCCCGCCGCCGAGGCGGTCCGCCGCACCGGCGCCCGATCCGTGTCAGTGCCGTTGGCTAGCCTGAAACCACACAGCTGGGAACAGCTGGCGATCCTCGCCGAGGCGGGGCTCGGCACCTGGATCCACCTGCCAGCGGCGGCCGGTGGGCGATCGGACGCGGTCAACCACTGGTGCGAGCGGATCCGCACCCCGTGGTCGCGCATCGGCATGGGGGTCGCGAGCCTGCGCGAATTCGGGATCATCGCCGGCCCCGAACTGCCGATGACCTACCCGCCGCTGCTGGAGGACCAGCAGGGGATCGGACCCGAGCACAATCGGGGAACCATGACCATCGCCGCCGGTCTGCGGCGGGCTCTTGAGGAGATCGAATGACCACGACACCGGACAATGCCGACTCATCGACGCCCGAGCACCAGACCTCGGATTCGACCACACCCGACCTGCAGGGAGTCGACCTCACCGACGCGACCGCTCGCGCTCAGGCCCATGCCCAGCTGACCGAGAGGATCGAGGAGCTGCGGGCCGCCTACTATCAGGACTCCCTGCTCGTCTCCGATGCGGAGTACGACGAACTCGTCCACCGCCTCGAAGACCTCGAGGCGCAGTTCCCCGAACTCGTCACCGATTCCTCACCGACGCAGACCGTCGGCGGCGTCGTCGACACCTCGACCTTCGACCCGGTCGAACACATCGGTCCGATGTACAGCCTCGACAACGTCTTCGACTATGACGAACTGCGAGCCTGGTACGAACGGGTACGGTCGGCCACCTCGGTGAAGTCGAAGTTCCTGTGCGAACTCAAGATCGACGGCCTCGCCGTCAATCTGCTCTACCGGAACGGCGAACTCGTGCGGGCGGCGACACGCGGCGACGGACGCATCGGTGAGGACATCACCGCGAACGTGCGGACCATCTCTGATATCCCGCACCGCCTCGACACCGAGCACCCGCCGGCCGAGGTCGAGATCCGCGGTGAGGTGTTCTTCCCCGTCGAGGACTTCGCCGAACTCAACGCCTCCCTCGTCGCCGAGGGCAAGGCTCCGTTCGCGAATCCGCGGAACTCCGCGGCCGGTTCGCTGCGGCAGAAGGACCCGGCCGTCACGGCACGTAGGCCCCTGCATATGCTCGTCCACGGCATCGCCGTGTGGACTCCGGCCGATGATTCGCATCCTGAACCGGCCCACCAGTCCGAGGTCTACGAGCAGTTCCGGTCCTGGGGTCTGCCGATCAGCGACTATTTCAAGGTCCTCGACACCGTCGACGAGATCGAGGACTTCATCTCCTACTACGGCGAACACCGTCACGATGTCACCCACGAGATCGACGGAATCGTCATCAAGATCGACGATATCGCCGTGCAGGAAACGTTGGGCTATACCTCTCGCGCACCGAGGTGGGCGACGGCCTTCAAATACCCGCCCGAGGAGGTCACGACGAAGCTCATCGACATCCAGGTGCAGGTGGGTCGGACCGGGCGAGTGACCCCATTCGCCGTGATGGAGCCGGTCACCGTGGCCGGATCGACCGTCGAGCGGGCGACCCTGCACAACGGGTACGAGGTCAAACGCAAGGGTGTGCTCATCGGCGACACCGTCACCTTGCGCAAGGCCGGTGACGTCATCCCCGAGGTGCTCGGCCCGGTTGCGGCGCTGCGGGACGGATCCGAACACGAATTCGTCATGCCCACCCACTGTCCGTCCTGCGGGACCGAGCTCGGTGAGCAGAAGGAGGGCGACAAGGATCTGCGGTGTCCGAATTCTCGGTCGTGCCCGGCGCAGCTGGCCAACCGCATCTTCTACCTCGCCTCCCGCGCGGCCTTCGACATCGAAGCCCTCGGCGAGGAGGCCGCGCTGGCGCTGACGGCGCCGGCCGAACCGGACACGCCCCCGCTGACGTCGGAGGCCTTCCTCTTCGACCTCACCCCGGAAGATCTGGCCGAGGTCAAGATCTGGCGGAACAAGAAGTCCAAGGGAGTGGAGACCGGTGAGCGTGAGCTTGTGCCGTATTTCTACACCCGGGGAACCGCGAAGAAGCCGAGTGCCCCGAGCGCGAACACGAAGAAGCTCTTCGACGAACTGGAGAAGGCGAAGGATCAGGATCTGTGGCGGGTGCTCGTCGCCTTGTCGATCCGCCATGTCGGACCGACCGCGGCACGGACCCTGGCCGCGAAGTTCCGCACCCTTGAGGCCATCCGTGAGGCAAGCCTCGAGGAGTTGTCGGCCGTCGAGGGCATCGGTCCGACGATCGCGCAGAGCATCCGCGATTGGTTCGAGATCGATTGGCACGTCGAGATCGTCGAGACCTGGTCGGCCGCAGGGGTGCGGATGGAAGACGACGAGGTCGAAGCCGCCGCGCAGACCCTCGAGGGACTGACGATCGTGGCAACCGGTTCGCTGAGCTCGTTCACCCGCGATGGCATCAAGGAGGCGATCCTCGGTGCCGGCGGCAAGGCAGCGGGATCGGTCTCGAAGAAGACCGACTATGTCGTCGCCGGTGAGAACGCCGGATCGAAGCTGGAGAAGGCGGAGTCGCTGGGCGTGCCCGTCCTCGACGAGGACCAGTTCAGGGTTCTGCTGGAGACCGGCAGCCTCGACTGAGGTGTGCCCGGGCCCCGTGCCCGGTTCCTAGCGGTTCGCTGCCGGAGGGAATACATTCCGGTTCGGGGAGGTTCCATGGTGCGGCTGTGATTCGTTCGTGACCGAACTCGAAGTCGGGGTTCAGACTCAGCCAAGCTCAGAGACAGCTTCGAGTGGAAGAGTGTGGGACATGAGATGGATTCCTCGACTCCTCGCCGGCACCGCCGTCGTCGTCGCTGCGGCACTGACCGCGGCTCCCGTGACGGCAGGATTGGCCGACCTGGTGCTCAATCCGGGACCGCCGACCACCAAACGCAATGCCCAGCCGGCACTGACGTCCATGCGCACCCCGGCTGCTCCGGCCACCGGACGAACCGAGGAATCGACCGCGCTCGCAGGCGCCTCGACTGACGCGAATGAGGTCATCGAGGGCACCATCGTCGACGATCCTGCAGTCGGCGCCTCGTTCACCGGCACCGAACTCGTCGCGGCCACTGCGGCCGACGCCCGGACCCGCATCGCCGATCTCGCCGCCGACCTTCAGGCCGGAGTCTCAGCCGGCGAGTTCACCCAGGCCGACGCCGACCGCGTCGTGGCCGACATGGCCGGATACATCCAAGGCACCCGCACCTGGCCCGAACGCCCTCCGCCTAGTAATTGCTACC